>JAHEHQ010000324.1 GCA_024644505.1 Gammaproteobacteria bacterium | reverse complement strand
CCCTTCAGCACGACGAGCCAAGCGATCCGAAAGAACGGGCCAACTGGCTGCCCGCTCCGGCGGAACCGTTCTACTTGGCCTTGCGGGAATATTCGTCCAAGTTCCCCATTCTCACCCGCGAATGGGAACCTCCAGCGGTTAAGAAGGTAGGGTAATTCAATTATAAAATTGGCCCAGTCTTCAAGATTGGGCCAGTCTAAACAAATATTCATCTGTCACCCGAAAGTGAGGCTAAAATGACAACAAGAAACCTAAACACACAAACCGAAGAAGAATTTCAGAATCTGATGCCGATTAGCGGCACGGTGGACACCTACTTTGGCGAATTTGAACTGGACCACAGTTTCCCGACCCACGAAGCGGCCGAGCGCATCTACGACCTGATGGATCACCAGCGTGCGGCTCAACTCTACCTGTGGGGCATACCCCTGGTGGGCATGACGCGCTTCCACCTGGGTAACGCCCAGACATATACAGGCTATGATTACAATACGCTGCTCTACGTCAAAACCTTCAATGAGCGGCGTGGGATCCTGACCGCTAACGAGACCACTGACTATTTCTGGGGGTTCTCCAACACGCGTGATGCCGCACTGATGCTGGAGATACCCAAAGGGCTAACAGTGGGAATGATCGTGGACATGTGGCAGCAAGGTGTAACCGACGTCGGCATCTTCGGGCCCAACTCCGGCGATGGCGACAAGCTCGTAATCGTCGGACCCAACACCCCGCCGGAGACACTTCCTGAACCCGAAGATGGACAGCAGGTGCATCGCATCGACACGGACCAGCTGATGTACGTCATGCGCATGCTTGGGACGCCGGAAGAGGTTAAGTCCTTGAGCAATCTGGTCCGGATCTACAACTACGGCCAGGAGCCGGCTGTCAAGATCATTACCGGCGAGGACAAATTCATGGCCTGTTATCAGCCGCGCGGCCTGGCTTACTGGGAAATGCTGCACGAGGGCATCAACCGGGAGGTGGTGCAGGAGAAAGACCGGCTGTTCATGTACTGGCTCAGGACGTTAGGCTTAGAGAAGGGCAAACCCTTTAACCCCACCGAGCGGCAGCGCCGCATTCTGCAAGATGGGGCCAAGGTCGGTGAGTTGATGGCCAAAACACTGGTCTACAACGAGCGCCTGGCGGGCGTCTTGCGCCAGAACAACTGGCGCATGATCCTGGGCGGCGATTGGGGTGATGGCATCAAGTACTCCCAGCGGATGAAATACTACGATATCTTTGACCCGCGCGCCCGGTATTGCTACGAGGCCATTACCACCTCCCCGGCCATGACGGTCCCCAAGCCAGGCAAGGCCCAGGCCTACATTGGCAAGTTCGAAGACGAGGACGGCGTTCGCCTGCACGGCGGGGAAAACTATGTGATTCGCATCGAGGGACCGGTTCCGGCCGAACTGTTCTGGTCGGTGGTCATTTACGATACCGATACCCGCTGTATTATCGACAACCGCCACGGCGCGGCCGGCGGCAAGGCCACGATGGGCAGCAAAACCCCCGGCCTTCGAGCAAACGATGATGGCTCCTACTACATGCTGCTGGGACCGGACGGGCCCCCAGAAGGCTGGGAAGCCAATCACGTGCAGACAATTCCCGGCCGGGGCTGGTTCCCCTACATGCGCGCCTATGGCGCCAAGGCGGAGTTCTTTAACGACGAGTACAAATTCCCGACCGTGAACAAGGTCAAGGATTTTAGCAAAGTGGTTGGATAAAATCAGCCAGGATCAATCTATCCCTTTTAGCCGCAGCGGGTCCTCGGCGGATATACATACCTGCACTGCGCGCAGGCGCAAGTGTCCGCCGATTATGGGTCGCAGATATGTATCCGCGACCAACGACCAAAGGAACAACAATTAGAGCGGAGGTACCTGTGATAACTGGTCAACCGTTGGATGTAATTCCTATGTGGGCGTTGTATTTCCTGACCGTGCTGGCCATGCTGGTCACCATGGAAATAGGCTACCGGCTAACCAAAGCCGGGCAGCGGAAATCGCCGGACACAACCGATGCCGGGGTGGGTGCCATGTCGGGCGCCTCCCTGGCCTTTGTGGTTGGTTTTGCCTCAAACATCGCCGCTGAGAGGCGGCAATTGGTGATCGCAGAGGCCAATGCCATCGGCACCACCTGGCTGCGCGCCGGCTATCTTGACGAGCCTTACGGGCCAGAGGCGCGGGACCTGCTGCGCGAGTACACCGATCTGCGCCTGGCCGCGCTGGATCCAGCGCAGACCGCAGCGGCCCTCGCCCGCTCGGAAGAGATCCACAACGAGCTTTGGACCAGCGCAGAGGTGATTGCCGTAGACAGTCCTACTGATATAACAGGCTTATACATCCGCTCTCTGAATGATGTCATCGACCGGCACGCCGAACGCGTCACCGTCGGTCGGGCGATTCGGGTTCCGCCCACCGTCTTGCTAGGCATTTATGTGGTGGCTTTGTTCACTACCTTCTTGGTGGGTTTGCAAACCGGCTATGGAGAGAGGCGCAATTATCTGGCAATGGTCGTACTGGTGCTGATCCTTTCGGTGGTCTTTCTTTTGATTGTCGATCTCGATCGCTCCCATGAAGGTCTTCTGCGGGTCAACCAGCAAGCTATGATCGACCTGCAACGTCAGCTAAATGCTGCGCCATAGACGGTGAGGTGAACTATGTACGCCACATTCCTGCCGACGTCCCGGCCGAGGCCTTCTGGTCGATGACGCTGTACGATGTCGACACGCGCTGCATCATCCCCAGCGAGCAGGAAATCGCCGATCGTTCGTCGCGAATGGATCTACTCGTCAACGAGGATGGATCTATCGACCTGTATTTCGGTCCGGACGCCCCGGCCGGCAAGGAGCAAAACTGGATACCCACAGTGGCTGGCAAGGCCTGGTTCCCTTACTTCCGGTTTTATTCGCCGACCCAGGCTTTTCTGGAAAAGAGCTGGGTGCTGCCAGATATTGAGAAGATATGAGTAATCTGCTCGTTGGCGAGAGCCTATTTGGAACAAAGTGTAGGTTGATATGGCTTTCTGGATTACGTTATTCCGCAGCATGTTCGCCATCACCCTGGGAATCGCCCTGGTATTCCAACCGGACAAGGCCCGGCCGATGCTGGCCAATTTCATGGGTATGTTCTGGCTGGCTTCTGGCCTGCTTAGCCTTCGATGGGGCATTGCCCAGGCGGGAAACAGGTGGCTGGAGCTGCTGGTGGGCGCAGTTGGTATACTAGCGGGCCTGGGCACGCTGGGCCGCGGCCTGGCCCAAAACTGGATCGCTGAGGATGTGGTCCTGTCAATCTTGGGCGTTGTCGTACTACTGACCGGATTGTTGCATATCTCCGGCCGGTTGAAAGCTCGGCAGACCAGGCTGCACCAGCGGCAGTGGTCAGAGATCTTATTGGGTATATTCGAGATCTTCCTGGGCGGTATTCTGATCGTTTCGCCCCTGGATCGCGGTCCGCTGATATACACGGCCATCGTTGTCTGGGCTTTGCTTGGCGGTTTTATCCTATTGGGAGATGCTCTATTCATGCGCCAGCAGGCGCGCAGTTCTGAACAAGGAAAGGTGCAGCATGGAGAATAACAGCATTCCGCTCATCGACATATTCATCACTGTCTTTATCGGCATGGGACCGATAAAGGTGTTGCTGGTCTACATTGGCGCTACCCAAGAGGCCAGCCCAGAATTACGTCGGAAGGTAACCCAAAAGGCGGTGATGACCGGGGCCGTGGTCGGCCTGCTATTGCTGGTC
>JAHEHQ010000323.1 GCA_024644505.1 Gammaproteobacteria bacterium | reverse complement strand
TCTGGTCACACTGGGGTAGGTCTCATGCCGTTATACACCTGCCCAGGTAAGAAAAGTATTCTCACACGGAGACACGGAGACACGGAGAAGAAGAACAAATTCAAAGACAAGTTTTTCTGTTTCAAAATAATTCATCTTCATCTTCTCCGTGACTCCGTGTCTCCGTGTGAACATGTTTTCCCTTAATTGATAAGGTTTGTCTTATCCGCGTCTCCGTGTGAGACGGAGCATTAAATCATGACCCCCAAACCGTCCAAGCGCTGGCAAAGGTTCCTGCTGATTCCCCCCATCCTGATCGGGGTTCTGATTTTGGTCTGGATGAAAGCCGGCAAAGAGCCCCCCGCAACGGCGGAGCGGGGGGAGCCCGCAAGGGTGGTCCGCGTCATCGAAGCCAGGCTGCTGGACCTGGTTCCGACGGCGGAGGGTTATGGCCCGGTTCGGCCTGCCCGTGTCTGGACCGCCGTTGCCCAGGTAGCCGGCCGGGTGGTCGAGATACACCCCAAGCTGCGGGACGGGGAGATCCTGTCCGAGGGTACCCTGCTGGTTCGCATCGATCCGGCAGATTACGAGCTGGCGCTGGAGCAGGCACGCGCGCAGCTGGCGGAGCTGGAGATGCAGGAGCAGAACGCCCGCTCCTCGCTGGCCATCGAGGAACGGAACCTGGCGCTGGCCCGCCAGGATGTGGTGCGCAAGCGCAAACTGGTCCAGCAGGGCACCACATCCCAGAGCAGCGTCGACGAAGCCGAGCGCATCATGCTCAACTCGAACACCGCGGTGCAGACCCTGCGCAACACCCTGGCGCTGATCCCCACCCAACGCCGCGTTCAGGAGGCCAATGCGGACAGGGCCCGGCGTGATCTGGAGCGCACCGAGATCCGGGCACCCTTTACCCTGCGTGTGGCCAAACTCGGCATCGAGGCGGATCAGTATGTCGGCGTCGGCCAGAGCCTGTTCGAGGGGGACGACATCTCGCGGGTGGAGATCGAGGCCCAGATGGCCATGTCCACCCTGCGCCGACTCTTCCTGGGGGGGCCGGAATTCAAACTGGATCTCGCCCGGTTGAATGAACAGTTGCCCAGGCTGATCGGCCTGAAGCCCATGGTTCGACTGGACCTGGGCGACCATGTGGCCGAATGGGAGGCCGGGTTCGTGCGCTTCAGCGACCATGTGGATCCTGAGACCCGCACCATGGGGGTGGTGGTGGCGGTGGACCGGCCTTTCGAGAAGGTCCGGCCCGGCCTGCGTCCGCCCCTTTCCAAGGGGATGTTCGTGCAGGTGGTGCTGCGCGGCAAGAGCCATGCACCCCGCGTGGTGATACCGAGATCCGCCGTGCGCGGCGGCGCCGTCCATGTGGCAGACGGGGAGAACCGTCTGCGGCGGCGTCCCGTGCGGAAACTGTTTGACCAGGGGGCCATGAGCGTTGTCGCCGAAGGGTTGGAACCCGGGGATCGTGTTCTGGTGTCCGACCTGGTGCCGGCGGTGGAGGGCATGCTGTTGCAGGTCCAGGTCGACGAGGCGTTGAGCCGGGAGATCGCAGCCCTCGGAAGCGGGACATGATCGCCTGGTTTGCCCGGCATCAGACGGCGGCCAACCTGCTGATGGCCGCCATCATGATCCTGGGCCTGGTGTCCCTGCCCGGATTGCAGCGCGAGACCCTGCCGGAGGTCCAGAACGAGGAAGTGCAGGTGCGGGTCGTCTACAAGGGTGCCACGCCCGACGAGGTGGAGGATGCCATCTGCCGCCGCCTGGAAGATGCCCTGGAGGGTATCACCAACCTGGACGAGTTGCGCTGCGATGCCCGGGAAGGCGTCGGCACCGGCACGGTGGTCATGCTGGAAGGCGCCGATATGATGCGTTTCCTGGACGATATCAAGTCCGAGGTGGATGCCATCGAAGACTTTCCGGAGCAGACCGAGGCGCCGGTGATCGAGGAACTGGGACGCACCGAGCCGGTGATCTCGGTGGCGGTGACCGGTCCCGGGGACCCGGTGGGCCTGAAGGCCTATGCCGAGGATCTGAAGCAGCGATTGAAGGCCGGGACCGAGGTGGCGGAAGTGACCGTCAAGGGTTTTTCCGACCACCACATTCGCATAGAGGTGCCGGCCTGGCGCCTGCGCCAGTACGGACTGTCCGCCGCGGACATCGCCAATGCCGTGGGCAGCCACAGTGTCGGCAGTCCGGTCGGACGCCTCGAGGGCGGGGCCGAGGATCTGCTGCTGCGTTTTGACGATCAACGCAAGAGCGCCGAGGCCTTTCGTGATCTGGTGGTGATCTCCGGGTCAACCGGCGCTTCTATCCGGCTCGGGGAGATCGCGGACATCACCGACCGTTTCGACCGGGACGAGGAGAAGATCCTGTTCAACGGGCAGCGCGCGGCGCTGCTGGACGTGGCGAAGACCCGCTCCCAGGACATCCTGAGGATTCTGGGTACGGTAAAGGGATTCATCCAGGAGGAGCAGGCGCGTGCACCCCATGGCGTGGCGCTTCACCTGACCCAGGACCGGGCCTCCGTGGTGCAGGACCGGCTGGACATGCTGCTGCGAAACGGCGGTCAGGGCCTGTTGCTGGTGTTCCTGGTGCTCTGGCTCGTGTTCGGCCCCAGATACAGCTTCTGGGTCACCATGGGGCTGCCGGTCTCTTTTCTCGGGGCGCTGTTCGTGCTGCCGGCCTTCGGCGTCACCATCAACATGATCTCCATGGTGGGGCTGCTGATCGGTGTCGGCCTGCTGATGGACGACGCCATCGTCATCTCCGAGAACATCGCCGCACGCATGGCCAAAGGCGATACGCCCGCCAATGCCGCCATTCTGGGGGCAAAAGAGGTGCTGCCCGGCATCATGTCCTCGTTCGCGACGACATTGCTGGTGTTCGGTTCCCTGGCATTCATCACCGGGCATATCGGGCAGATCCTGCGCGTCATGCCCATCGTGCTGATCATGGTGCTGTCGGTGAGCCTGCTGGAGGCGTTCTGGATCCTGCCTCATCATCTGAACCACTCCCTTTCTCACATGAAAAAGCGGGCGCCGTCCCGTTTTCGCCGGCGCTTCGACGACGCCTTCGACCGGTTCCGCGACCGGGGATTCGGTCCCGTGCTGGACCTGGCGGTCGACTACCGCTACCTGACCCTGGGGCTGGCGATCATGCTGCTGATCATCGCGGTGGCCATGCCCGCCGGGGGCAAGCTGAAGTTTGTCGGTTTTCCGGATCTGGACGGCGACGTGGTGGAGGCCCGCATCCTGCTGCCCCAGGGCACGCCTCTCGGCCGTACCGAAGCGGTGGTGGAGGTGTTGGCGCAGGCACTGGATAGGGTCAATCAGCATTTCGCGGCCCGCCAGCCCGAAGGGCGGGACCTGGTGCGCAACGTCACGGTGATCTTCGGTGAGAACCCGGATGCCTTCGAAAACGGTCCCCACGTGGCCCGGGTGGTGGCGGATCTTCTCAGCGCCGAGGAGCGGGACGCACCGCTGGAAGCGTTTCGCAATGTCTGGCGCGAGGCAGCGGGGGATCTGGCGGACGTCATCGCCGTCAAGTACACGGAGCCTGCCATCGGGCCCGCCGGCCGGGCCATCGATCTGCGTCTGCTGGGCTACGACCTGGAACGCCTCAAATCCGCCTCGAAAGAACTGCAGGCATGGCTCCACGGCTACGCCGGCGTGCTGGACCTGAGCGACGACCTGCGCCCCGGCAAGCGGGAGTTTCGTCTGCATCTCAAGCCCGGTTCGGATGTACTGGGGCTGGATGCCCTGGCCGTG
>JAHEHQ010000322.1 GCA_024644505.1 Gammaproteobacteria bacterium | reverse complement strand
GCAGGCATTGGAATTTCTGGCGGGAAGCCTGGAACAGGCGGCAGGCGAAGCCCGGGAGGATCGGGCCGGCAATCTGCTGAAACAGATCGACAGGGAATCCCGGCGGCTCATGGAAAATACCTTAGGGCTCGCGAAATAATAAGTCCCTGAATTTGGGGCGTCGAGGCGCCCGTCTGGCAAGACGCGGAAACGCAGGAATATTCATTATCTTTCAAGTTCTCGCAACGCAGCCAGGGGGATGGATCGGCGACCCAAAACAGGGAGTTACTGTTTCGCGAGCCCTCAGCTGCCAGCGGACCGGATTAGGACCTGGTAACGTGGTTTACCCCTCTATCAAACGCTTCATCTCCGCCACTGCGGGACCAAGCCCGGTAAAAAGTGCGCGGCAGATTATCGAGTGGCCTATGTTGAGTTCGCTGACACCTTCGAGTCTGCTGACGGCCTGAACATTGTGGTAGTCCAGCCCGTGCCCCGCATTTACCGTCAGACCCAGTTCCAGACCATGGGCCACGGCATGCCGGATGGTCTCGAGTTCCCGGGTGCGTACATGCCGATCAACCGCGTCCGCATAGTGACCGGTATGAATCTCCACCACGGGGGCTCCCACTTCCAGGGCCGCGTCCAGCTGTCGCGGATCCCCATCTATAAACAGTGATACCCGGATGCCGGCCTCATTCAGCGCCGAGCAGAATGTTTTCAGATGGGATTTGTTGGAAACCACATCGAGACCGCCTTCGGTAGTCAACTCCTCCCGCCGCTCGGGTACCAGACAACAATCCGAGGGCTGCAGCCGGCATGCGATCTCCAGCATCTGGGCTGTGGCGGCCATCTCCAGGTTCATGCGTGTCTGCAGCGTTTCCCGCAGCAGTTCCACATCGCGATCCTGAATGTGCCGGCGATCCTCCCGCAGATGCAGGGTAATGGCATCCGCCCCCGCCTGCTCCGCTACCAGCGCCGCCTGCAGAGGTTCCGGATAGCGTGTGCCGCGCTGCTGTCTCAGGGTGGCCACGTGATCGATATTCACGCCGAGCTGTTTTTCACCGGGTTGTTGCATATTTGATTGACCTCACAGCGCTCCCATTGACTCCCTCTCCCTGCGGGAGAGGGCATTGGAAAAGATCAGACTCTGATTTCCGATACCCACCCATCCTATCCTTCTCCCTGAGGGAGAAAGGACCGGAAAAGCTCCCTGCTTTTCAGGGGCCGGTCGCCGAGATAGTGTGCCAGCACCCGTCGCGTCAGTCCCCTGGCCTGTCGAACCCCCTGTTTATCGAGGGCCTGCCCCCGATTCAGGGCCAGCAGGGTGGAGCCCCGGAGGGAACCGTCCTGTGCCGGCATCGGCCCCTGTTCGATACTGTAATGATATAAGCGATCCGGCTCCAGCGGCGCCCCGGTTTCCGCTTCCCTGTCCAGAACCAGTCCGAAACCCAGTTCCTCCAACAGCCTGATCTCGAATCTTCGCAGCGTATGTTCAAGCCGCTCTCCCTCGGACAGCTGACCCAGGGTATGTGCATAGACCTCAAAAAGCAGTTCGTGGGGGTCGTCCCTCTGGAGCAGGCGCATCAACAGTTCGTTCAGATAAAACCCACAGTAAAGCGCCTTGCCCTGAAGCGGAACCGCGGCAGCCGGCGCAGGCTCGAGATCGATCAGTGACTTCACCTCACCACGGCCGGAGCAGCGTATCAGCACCGGGTTGAAGGGCTGCAGCAGGCTGCTGCCATGACCCCTGGCCTTCTTTATCCCCTTTGCGATGGCAGGGAACCTGCCCTCCGCCGGCGTGAAAAACTCGATCAGCAGACTGTGATTCGAGTAGGCCCGACGGTGCAGCACAAATGCCGGCAACAGCGTGTCTCGGGAGGCCACCTTAATCAGCTAGTACTCCGTCAACATGATATTGCCGGGTGCAGCGTCTCCGTGGTGTTTCGCAGCAAGGCGCAGTGCGCAGGGAATGGCATGCCCTTTCCAAGCACTGCAACGCGGCTGCGGGACGCCACGGAGACGCCCTGCGGGTGAGTTTGTCAGCGCCCATGGACTGCGTTGCAACTCTTGGCAAGGGGAGCAGCCATTTCCGGCGAGTTGCGCCTTGCCATGAACGCTGACAAACTCACTGAACCCGGCACTATCATATTGACGGAGTACTAGTGTAACCGAGCCGGGCCAAGGCCTGTTCGTCGCTTGACCAGCTCTTTTTTACCTTGACCCAGAGTTTCAGAAAGACCTTCCGCCCGAAGAGTTCCTCCATACCCAGGCGCGCCTGGGTGGCCACTGCCTTGAGGGCCTCACCCTTTTTACCGATGACAATCATCCTCTGTCCCGTGCGCTCGACCCAGATTACCGCCCCGATCCGATACAGCCCGCCATCCTCTTCGAACTGTTCGATCTCCACCGTCAGGGCGTAGGGGATCTCCCTGGAGAACCTCCGGGTCAGCTGTTCCCTGATCAGCTCCGCGGCCAGGAAACGCTCGCTTCGATCGGTGAGCTGATCGTCAGGAAAGAAATTTTCGCCCAACGGCAGGCGCGTGATTACAGCCTTTTCCAACAGCTCGAGATTATCCCCCTTTGTGGCGGATATCGGTATGATCTCCTCGAATCCAAATCTTTCGGCGCTCTCTGCCAGATAAGGCAGCAAAAGCTCCTTGCTGCGCAACTGGTCCACCTTGTTCACCACCAGAATCACCGGGGCGCCTGCTCTTTTCACCGTTTCGAGGACCGCCTCGTCTTCCTGGGTCCAGTCCGGCGCGACCACCAGAAACAGAATCAGATCCACATCCGCGCCCGCGGATCGCGCAGTCCGGTTCAGATAGCGGTTCATGGGCTGGTCGCCCCTCAGGTGTATGCCCGGGGTGTCCACAAAGACTGCCTGTCCCTGGTCCAGGTTCCTGATGCCGAGAATGCTGTGCCGCGTGGTCTGGGGCTTGCGCGAGGTAATGGCAAGTTTCTGCCCGACAAGCCGGTTGAGAAGTGTCGACTTCCCCACATTGGGTCGGCCGAGTATGGCGCAATAGCCGCAGCGGTTAGACATGGTTAAGGCCTGTTTTCATCCCCTCACCCCTGCCCTCTCCCTGGGGGAGAGGGTGTTTCTGGAGGGCCGCCGGTCAACTTTTCGACCAACAGCAATGCCGCCTCCTGTTCCGCCTTGCGCCTGCTGCCACCGGATCCCTGCATGCAAAGCTGCGGATCTTCCAGGCGGCATTCCACGGTAAACAGCTGTTCGTGGGGACTCCCTGAAACCTCGAGGACACAGTACTCAGGCAGCGGCAGTCCCCGGGCCTGCAGAAGCTCCTGCAGCCGGGTCTTGGGATCCTTTTGCTGGGCGTCCGGGGACAGCAGGGAGAGGCTCTTCTCGAAAAGGGACAATATGGTCCTGCGGGCAGCTTCCTGACCTCCGTCCAGGTAAACCGCCGCGAAAATCGCCTCCAGCGCATCGGACAATATGGAGGTCCTGGCATGCCCGCCGCTGCGGGATTCCCCCGCGCCAAGGGTAAGATAGGCCCCCAGCCCTGCCTGCCGGGCGATCTTTGCCAGCGTCTCCCCCTTGACCAATCCGGCCCGCAATCTGCTCAGCTGTCCTTCGTCCGCCCCCGGAAAACGGCGGTGGAGTTCATCGGCTATCACAAAGCCCAGAATGGCATCACCGAGAAACTCCAGGCGTTCGTTATTATGGTTTCCGGCACTGCGATGCGTCAGTGCCGTTTCGATCAGTGTCTCGTCCGCGAAGTCGTAACCTATGATTCGACTGAAGTGTTGCAGCGGC
>JAHEHQ010000321.1 GCA_024644505.1 Gammaproteobacteria bacterium | reverse complement strand
CCCTGATCGAGGGGGACATGAAATCCTGTAACGAATCGATCTCGTGATCCATGAAGTGCCTGCCGCCATGGGTGTCCCGGGTGAAACCGCGTATCCGGTAATCCAGGCTGACGACGGGGCTTTCGAGGGATTCGATCAAAGGGCTCATGGCGGTCAGGGGCGAAACCAGGCCGCAGGTGGAAACCTCTATGTCCAACCGGCAGGTGCAGATACCAGTGTCCGGATGACGCTCCGGATAGGTGTGTGCGGTGATGTGGCTCTTGTCCAGGTGGCCCACCCAGGCCCCCGCCACCCTGTGGAAGGGCTCCTCGGCAATCATCATGGCGACACTGGCACCCTCCGGATCGTAATCCTGACGGGAGACATGGAGGATTTCGGCGCCGATTGCCGCCGCCGTTTCACTAAGCAACCCACTCAGACGCTCCGCATTGTATGCATGCGCAACATAGGCACTCCAAAGAGGCATCTCATGACAGTACTTGATGTCATAGAGATTGAGGCTGAGGGTCTTCGAAAGGTTATTGAACCCCTGCAGCCTTACCTTTTGCCTTTTCCCGTACACAGGCCCGCACCGGAAAATCAGGGTCGTTCCAAGCCAAGACGTGCTTGAACACCCTGCCACTGCGCTTGTCCGAAGGCTCTCCGGATGGTCATGGGCAGGGCGATGGCGCCCTGTTCCAGCAGACTGCCGTGGAAAACCTTGGCTTCGAAATCCGGGTCTTTTCCCTCCCGCTCTTCGCGCAGAACCCCCAGCATGTGCCAACCCAGCACGCCGGCAAGGGACTCCGTGGGCATGCGGGTCAAACGCATCAGACCCAGTGCAGCCTGCTCCGGAGAACTGCCTGGCAACGCCTCCAGACGCTCCAATGCGGTTTCGACAGCCAACCCGTCCACATGCACCTCCACATCCAGCATGGCCAGCAACAGGCGCCGCAATCTCTCCAGCAGACGCACCAGGGACTGCTCAGGGGTCGACCCAAAGCCCTGCTCGAACAACAGCTGTTCCGTATAGAGCTTCCAGCCTTCGCTCATGGTCGCCGAGGAGACAAGGCGCCTGACCAGGCTTCCGGCCACGGGACTCTCCGCGGCAGCGACAGACTGGAGATGAGATCCGCCCCAGCCGCCACGGATACAGTGGGCAGTGATCGACTCCTTCCAGAGTGAATCGGGGCTCAGATAGAGCGTGCCGGTCATACCGGGATCCCCGTGCACCGGCGCAACGTATACGGGCGCACAAACGCCGGGGCGAAAACAGCTGGGCGTGTGCTCCACACGAAGCTGCGCGGAAGTCGGAATATCGAACAGATCCGCGGAACGGATGAAATCTCTCAGGCTCCCGTTGCATTCCCGGGCGAAATCCAGCATCTGTGCCGAATCAACGGCACTGTGACGTCTCAGGGCCTCCACCCAGACCGACGCATCCCCATAGCCGCTGTGATCGATGCACAACTGCTGCAGTTCCGTCCGGGTCTGCTCGTGCAATTCCCTGACGATCTCCAGCAGCCGCTGGGGATCGGCCTCAATAAAATGACACAAGCGCAGGCGCTGTTCGAAACGTTCCCGGCCGCATCCGGCCAGACCCTGCGCCCGATGGGCGATCTCCTGTTCCAGGAATTGATTGTATTCCGTCAGACTTTGGCCAACCTGATCGCAGAGTATCCGAACATTACCGGAGTCCTTCGTATCAGCCTTCGCAAGCGTTCCGTCCCGGAGTTCCGTCAGGTAATGGATGCCGGCTGCGCTTTCCAGCAGCGCAGCCTCCACCCAGGGGTGCGGGATCAGGACGGGAAAGGTGGAAAGCTGGCTGCGGGCATGCCTGAGATATTCCGGAATCCTTCCAAGAAAGTCCTCCAGCAGCCCGCGCAGTTCGACCCGGGGGTTCAGCACCAGTTGATGCAGAAACCTGATCGGAAGAAATCCCACCGGGTCCCTGTGCCGCCAGTCATACTCCAGCAGGGCATGATGCTCGTCCTGGCAGGCGCGAAACAGCAGCTCCAGATCCAGCCTGCGGTCCTCGTCAAGGGCATTGAAGTCCAGTTCTTCAAGGGCAACGATACTGTTCTCCAGCCAGACACCGAGTGCACCGGTTTCATCGTCATCCACGGCGGGCAGACCGTCCTCGTAACCCGAAACCCCCGCCGACAGGGCCTCGACGGGATGAAACCTGAACCAGACTTCGTAGAACTCTTCGATCAATGCGTCGAAGTTACGGGCTGCCTCTTGCATCAGACGTCCACCAACTCGAAATCATGGGTGATCTCGGCCACCTTCCCCAGCATGATTGACGCGGAGCAGTATTTCTCCGCGCTCAGGTTCACGGCCCGCGCAACCACCTTATCGGTGAGCCCGGGACCGGCGACAATGAAACGGACATGGATACGGGTAAACACCTTGGGTTCGGTCTCCGCACGCTCAGCCTCGATCTCGACGTCACAGCGATCGACCCTATGGCGGCCCTTTCGAAGGATGTGTACCACGTCGAACTGAGTACAACCGCCAAGCCCGAGCAACAGCATCTCCATCGGCCGCACGCCCAGGTCGCGGCCACCATGCTCCGGCGGCCCGTCCATCACGACCGCGTGTCCGCTGCCCGACTCCCCGACCATGAGGGCGTTTTCCACCCATTTAATTCTCGCCTTCATCAAGTACCCCTTTGAGGTGCCGAAGACTAATGTAGTGCATCTCGCCGCCAATCCTATAAAATTCAGGATTGGCGGCGAGATGCACTAGCGTTCGACATAAAGATTGACCTTGCCTAGAATCATCTCATGGATGTTGTTTTTCGAGAACAGAAAAGGGACCCACCGTGATGAGCATCGTAAAACTTCCGGAACAGGAGCCTGCCTACCTGAAGCCGCTCCTCTCTTTCTGCCACCGCAGACGCTATCCGCCGAAGATCGACATCATCCATCCCGGCGACCCGGCGGACTCCCTGTTTTATCTCATCGAGGGCTCGGTAACCATTGCAATGGAGGATGAAGACGGCAGGGAGATCATCCTCAGCTATCTCAACAAAGGGGAATTTCTGGGTGAAATGGGGCTGTTCACTCCCCAGGCCAGACGCAGTGTTCTGGTGCGCACCCGCAGCGAATGCGTGCTGGCGGAGATCAGCTATGCGCGGCTGGAGCATCTTTTCGAGACCGACCTGAAGGCGTACACCAAAGACATCCTCTTTGCCCTGGGTGAAGAACTCACCAAACGGCTGCTCAACACCAGCCGCAAGGTCGGGCACCTGGCATTTCTGGACGTCACCGGCCGGGTAGCCGGCACACTGCTGGAGCTGTGCAAGCAGCCCGATGCCATGACCCATCCGGACGGCATGCAGATCCGCATTACCCGTCAGGAGATAGGGCGCATCGTCGGCTGTTCCCGGGAGATGGCCGGCCGGGTGCTCAAGAACCTGGAGGAACAGGGGCTGATCCACGTCAAGGGCAAGACCATCGTCGTGTTCGGCACCCGCTGACCGACGGCACAGTCCTTAATCGGTATCCGTCCAGAAACACTATCTTCCGTCATTCCGGCGCATGCCGGAATCCAGTAACTCGTTGAATTCCCTGGATCCCGGCATGCGCCGGGATGACGTGGTTTCTGGAAAGTACGTGTTTCTGGACGGATACTGATTGCCGGGTTACTGGCCCGGCCCCCCCACGGCATCGATCTTGACCTCTTTGCTGAGATCATCGGCGGTATCGAACTGGCGGTCGGGTCCTGCCGATACGATCAGATAGCGGTCCGCACGGGGCTGATATCTAAACGGCGTA
>JAHEHQ010000320.1 GCA_024644505.1 Gammaproteobacteria bacterium | reverse complement strand
ATATGGAGAAGGCCTTGAAACGCCTGCAGAAGAACTGATCCGGCACCGGGATAGAGATCTAGTGGGCCGGCCCGTTTGCCGGCGATACGTCCCGGATCGCCAACCAGGGTCTCATCAACGGATTATTGAAAGTCGTGGAATGCCGGCTGCGCGTATAACATCTTTGGTCCCGGTCTTGCGCCGGTATTCTCCGATTCTATACTATGCACAGTCGCATAGTTACCCAAAAGGAAGTACAACATGGCATACCAGAGCAACTTCGACTTCACAGATGCTGCAGCGAAGGATTTTGACGACGCCTTTGCCAGGCTGTAAAGGGTCCTCACGGAAGGTTAATAAGCGGTAATTATTCTGGGTTTATACTATGCGTTGGCGCGGGAACAGGCAGAGCAGCAATATCGAAGACAGACGCGGGATGCGGGCTGTCAAAGCCGGTGGAATCGGCAGAGGTGGCGGTATCCTCAGGCTGCTACCTGTGGCTTTGAGGTTCCTTGGAGTCAAAGGGACACTGGTCGTTGCCGCGATCGTTATCGGATACGGCCTGTTTTCAGGAAACCTCACCCAGATACTTGGCGGAGGGTCGTTCCAGGATCATCAGGTAACTCAGACAAATCAACCTGTCAGGCAGAGTGAGGAAGAAAGGGAACTTGTTCAGTTCATGTCGGTGATCCTGGCTGACACGGAAGATACCTGGCACGCCCTGTTCACGGAAATGGGAGGTAAGTATGTAGAGCCCCGTCTCGTCCTGTTCCGACAATCGGTAAATTCGGATTGCGGTTTGGGTTCTTCCCAGATGGGACCCTTCTATTGTCCTCTGGACCAAAAAGTTTATATAGACCTCAGTTTCTATGAAGACCTGAAGAGACGCTACAAAGCGCCGGGAGACTTTGCTCAAGCCTATGTCGTTGCCCATGAAATAGGTCATCATGTGCAGACACTGACGGGTATTTCCAAAAAGGTGCGGGAAGCCAAGAAAGGGTTAACCCAGGTACGGGCCAACCAGTTGTCTGTGCGGCAGGAATTACAGGCGGATTGCTTCGCGGGTATTTGGGCGCATCACGCCAACAGATCGAGGCAGATACTCGAAGCGGGAGATATCGAGGAAGGGCTTGCAGCGGCCAGCGCTATTGGAGACGACCGGCTTCAAAAGCAATCACAAGGTTATGTCACACCTGATTCATTCACCCATGGCAGTTCAAAGCAGCGAGTGCAGTGGTTCCGCATCGGACTGGAAAAGGAACATTGAGGGCTTGCGACACGTTTTCAGTAAAGAGTCTCTGATTGACCAGCATAGGTATATCCGCAGGATTAAGGGTTACCTATGTTCTGGATTCATGCTCAATGCAGAGGTGGTTTACGATACTGGCCGGTATGTACTGATTCAGCTGGAGTAACTCGCTATCGCATTCCCTGTACAAGGCTATTCGCATATTGCGCCGAAAAAATCGTTAAGCATATGCCGTACCCTGTATCTGATTTCGATTATCGTCATTCAGACGATTATCTTCTTGCCGGCCAGCGCGGCCGGGCCCGACGGGGAGGCGGCCAGGGCTCGGGAATGTGTCATCCTGTTGCACGGGCTGGGCAGGACAAGCTATTCCATGAGCCGGTTGGCCGACAGCCTTGAAGACGCCGGTTTCATGCCGGTCAATCTCGACTACGCATCTCGTGAAAAGACAATACAGGCGCTGGCGCTGGAGACCCTGCCCCGCGGGCTTAGCCATTGCGAGCGTTTCGGGGCGCAAACCGTTCACTTCGTGACACACTCGATGGGCGGTATTCTGGTGCGTTATTTCCTGGGCAAACATCGGCCGATGAATCTGGGCAGGGTCGTGATGCTGAGCCCGCCCAACCGGGGCAGCGAGGCCGCCGATTATTTGCAGGAATCAACCCTCTACAGATGGTACAACGGTCCGGCAGGACAGCAGCTGGTAACCGGCCACGAGGGGCTGCCGGAGCAGTTGGGCCCTGTGGATTTTCCCCTCGGTGTCATTACGGGAAACCAGCACAGTTTCTTTGATTACTGGCTGGCCGATCTGATCCCCGGGGTGGATGACGGAAAGGTCTCCGTGGAGCGGGCAAAAGTCGACGGCATGACCGACTTTCTCGTTCTTCCCTATTCCCATCCCTTTATCATGAACGCAAGGGAGGTTATCGAGCAGACTTTGCGCTTCCTCCGCCGGGGCCGTTTTCAGCATCTTCCGCCTGAAGCCGCTCGATCACCGGAGTGATACGTTCCGGATAGTCAGGCGGGAAGTACCAGACCCTGGCCTGGTTTTCGTTTTCGTAGACCTCCAGGCCGCGGTCGGCGGGGCGGGCCTGAGAAAGAAACTGTATCAGGATATCCGTGCTTACCCAGGGGTGGCTGTACCAGAAATCATGGGCCCCTTTCTTCATGCCGGGCATCAGCTCCGGCTCCACCCAGATCACGTCAAAGGGCAGATGCCGCGTGGCGTCCAGAACCCATCGCGTCTCCTCCTCCGTGAGTTCGATGTCATCGGGCCGGCCCGCACGTGAGACCCCATGGTGATAGGCGGAGAACGCCAATACCGAATCGTTGGGATTCAGGGCCAGGGTGACATGCTCGGGCAGGTCGATATAAGTCGCCATGTCTTCAAAGAAAACTTTGAAGTCCACATCCGGCGCGGCGTAGTAGATTTCGCCCAGGCGCAGCCGGTCCTTGAGTTGCTGGATATCCTCCCCCTCATGCTGTCTGCGCAGGTGGGCGAGGGCGGGGCTGAGAATCTGCGGGCCGGCGCTGTAGGCCAGGATATGGATATACCGGGCTTTGCTGTGTTCTGCCAGGAGTTCGAGCAAACGGGCGAATACCGGGACGGTCTTCTTTGCGTTTTCCACATCCACGGCGTATCGCAGAATACTTTCGGCCGAAGGCCAGGCGTAAACCATCACTACCGAATTGTTGCCGGTGAAATGTCTGAACTGACTCGCCTGGGCGCTGGCCCGGTAGAAATTATTGTTTGCACCGTGAACATAAAGGGTCAGGTCCGGAACGATACTGCGGTCGATGGCGTCATTCAGCAAATCGAAAAAGGCCTGGGCCTCGGGCGAGAGTTCGTCGGACCGGGGTCCTCCGGGCACAACCGCCAGCTCCACGGCCTTCTCAAGCGTCAGCGGGATACCGCCTTCCCGTTCACCGGTGGTCGAGACGACACGCAGTGCTTCCCATGAATCGTTTTCACCCCCGATGCGGACTCGCGCCACACCGAGGCGCAGCTTGTTGTCGAAGAGCGTTAGATATTTGCGGTTGTCATCGGATCCCACGGGCAGGCGATTGGTTGCGTAAGCCACGTGATTGCGATTGCCGAATTCTGCCTCGAGGTTTGTGGAGAAGGGGTCATGTTTGCCGGAAGTCAAGGCTTCCGGCGTTGGCATCAGGTAGACGGTGGGTTGGCAACCGGTCATCGTGACCAACAGGAGCGCTGCAAATAAAATTGGGAAAAGATCGACCTTTTTCATTTGACGATACATCCCCATTGCCTGAACTTGTTCTGCACTTACTCCAGATCAACGGCCCGAATCAGGCGGCGGGGAAGGGCTGCGCGCCGGAGCCGGCAGGGGTGATACAGGGCGTATGCCTGCTCAATCCCTGTTGTGGTCGTTTTTGCCGCCGAAGAGGGACTGTCCAAAATCGACAAACGCCATGATGAGTACGCAAATGACGATGACCGGAAAGGCGATGGATCCCGTGTTCTCCCAGATCGAATGGGCCAGGCCCCCGATGAACAGGGTGAGGAGGGTCACGCCCGTCAGGCCACAAATCAG
>JAHEHQ010000319.1 GCA_024644505.1 Gammaproteobacteria bacterium | reverse complement strand
ACAGTCTTCGAGCAACGGATGGGAGCCGTGCATCAGCTTTACCAGTACACCCCGGTCCCGCAATCCTTCATGGACATCCACGGCCCGGGCGCGGGTCAGGCGCAACAGGATGAAATTCGCCTCGCTGGGGAAAGGCTCCACGCCCTTGCGCGCCCGGAAAGCTTCCAGCAAATCCTCTCGGGCCTCGCGAATGGCCGAAGTCTGGGTAGCGAACACCTCCCGATGCCGGAGGGCAAACGCTACACTGAGCTGGGTCAGGATATTGATGTTGTAAGGCAGGCGGGTCTTTTCTATCTCCCGCAGCCAGACCGGGGGACCCGCCAGCAGCCCCAGTCGCAGTCCGGCCAGGCCCATCTTGGAGAGGGTGCGCATCACCACCAGGTTGTCATGCCGCCCGAGCCGCGGCAGAAAACTGGCGTCGGTGAATGGGGCATAGGCCTCGTCCACCACCACCAGCCCGGGGGCGGCCTCGATGATCCGCATCAGGGCCGCTTCGTCGAAAAGATTTCCGGTGGGATTATTGGGGTATGCCAGGAATATCACTGCCGGCCGGTGCTGCTCGACCGCCGTCAGCAGCGACCCCAGATCCAGACTGAAATCGCCAGCCCGCAGGGGCACTCCGACGTAATCCAGGCCAAGGAAGGTTGCGATCATGCGGTACATGACGAAGCTCGGCTCCACCGACAGGATGGTCCGCCCGGCACCACCCAGGGTCATGGCAATCATCTGTATCAGTTCATCTGAACCGTTGCCGAGCACCAGATCCGCATCGTCGGGTATCGCCATGGACTCGCGCAACGCCGCCTTGACTCCCGGGGACTGGGGATGGGGATAGCGGTTGACCTCGGCGGTGCGCAGCAATCCGAGCCACTCCTCCCGCAGCGTATCCGGCCAGCGGTAAGGGTTCTCCATGGCATCGAGCTTGATCAGGCCCTCCGCCTCCTGGACATGATAAGCGGAAAGTTCACGGATCGCGGGGCGCACCCAGCGATTCACAAGCGCTTTACCGGTCTCCTCAGTCATGGGCAGGACACCTATTTGAGGCGATACTCGGCGGAACGCGCGTGGGCAGTCAACCCCTCACCCCTAGCCAGAACCGATGCGGTGCGCCCCATGGTATCCGAACCGTCCGCCGATGCCATGATCAGGCTGGATCGCTTCTGAAAATCATACACCCCCAGGGGGGAGGAAAACCGTGCCGTACGCGAGGTGGGAAGCACGTGATTGGGGCCGGCGCAGTAGTCCCCAAGCGGCTCAGAGGTGTGGCGCCCCATGAATATGGCACCCGCATGGCGGATCATGGCCGCGGCGGCCTGAGGCTCCGCGACCGAGAGTTCCAGGTGCTCCGGGGCTATGATGTTTGCCACCTCACAGGCCTCGGCCAGATCCCTGCAGCCGATGAGGGCGCCCCTTTCTGCCAGGGCGGCGGCAATGATTGGCTCCCGCTCCATGGTGGGCAGGAGGCTTTCGATGCTCTGTGACACCCTGTCGATATAAGCCTCGTCAGGGCAGAGCAGAATCGCCTGGGCATCCTCGTCGTGCTCGGCCTGGGAAAACAGGTCCATCGCCACCCAGTCCGGATCGGTATCGCCGTCGCAGATGACCAGGATCTCGGACGGCCCGGCCACCATGTCGATACCCACCTGGCCGAACACCGCCCGTTTCGCAGTGGCCACATAGATGTTCCCGGGACCAACGATCTTGTCCACGGCGGGTATGGACCCGGTGCCATAGGCCAGTGCGGCGACCGCCTGGGCACCGCCCACAGTGAACACCCGGTCCACGCCGCTGACATGGGCCGCCGCCAGCACCAGTTCGTTCAACTCGCCGCCCGGTGTCGGCACGACCATGATGAGCTCCGGCACACCGGCCACTTTGGCGGGCAACGCATTCATCAAAACCGACGAAGGATAGGCCGCCTTGCCACCGGGGACATAGAGGCCCACCCGGTCCAGGGGCGTCACCTGTTGACCCAGCAGCGTTCCGTCCTCCTCCGTGTAACTCCAGGACTCCACACTCTGCCTCCCCGCATAGGCGCGGATGCGGTCCGCCGCATGCTGCAGTGCCTGCCGCTGATCCACCGGTATGCCCTGCCACGCCTTCCCGAGGCGTTCCTGCGGAATCTCCAGGTCGCCTGCGGTTTGCGCCTGCCAGCCATCGAAACGGCTGGTGTATTCAAGCAACGCCTCGTCGCCGCGGGCACGAATGTCGGCGATAATGCCTTCCACCGTTCGCTTTACCCCTTCATCGGATACCGACTCCCAGGCAAGAAGCTGATCCAGCCGCTGCCGAAAATCCGTTTCGGAGGTGGATAGTTTTCGTATTTTGATCATGTGCTGCTCTTAAACTGTCCAATACCAAACACACTCAGGAGGTAATATAACCGGTTATCCCCCTGTAGGGCCGAATTCATTCGGCCAGCAGCGGGTTGATTCGAACCAGGCTTTGGTCGAATGAATTCGACCCTACTTCTCCTTGGATACCGCCTCGCGCAACGTTTCCAGGAACCGGGCTACCAGGGTGTGCTTCATCTTCCAGGACGCCTTGTTCACTATCAACCGGGAACTGATATCGGTGATGTGCTCCAGTGGACGCAGTCCATTGGCTTTCAGGGTGTTCCCGCTCTCCACGAGATCCACAATGAGATCCGACAGCCCGACCAGGGGTGCCAGTTCCATGGAGCCGTAGAGTTTGATGATCTCGACCTGCTGCCCCCTGGCAGCAAAATGACGCCGCGCGGAGTTCACGTATTTGGTGGCGATACGCAGCCGGTCGCCGTCCAGACTCGCGCCTTCAGCCCCCGCCACCATGAGCCGGCACCGGGCGATATTGAGATCGAGGGGTTCGTAAAGCCCCTCGCCGCCGTGCTCCAGCAGCACATCTTTTCCCGCAACCCCCATGTCCGCCGCACCCCACTGTACATAGGTCGGCACGTCCGTGGCACGGATGATCAGCAGTTTCACATTGCCGTGGTTGGTCTTAAGGATCAGTTTCCTGCTGGTCTCCGGATCATCCTGAGGCTCGATCCCGGCGTGGGCCAGCAACGGCATCGTCTGCTCGAAGATGCGGCCTTTTGACAGGGCAATAGTGATGGGTTTGTCGAAGTTCATAAGTCCTGCTGAAATGCTGCTGTCTGAATTAACCACCTGTGACTGGTGGAAAGAAGGCCACCTCATCGCCGTCGCTTACCCTGTCTTCCGGCGCGGCCACTTCCTGATTGAGCGCCATCATCACGGGTTGGGCGCCCCCGAACACGTTTGACCAGACACCGCCCCTGGCTTTCAGGAAAGAAACGATGGCCGCCAGATCGACCGTCTCCCCGCCCGGCGTCAGCTCCTCGGCATCGGTTCCAAGCTGCTCTCGGAGACTGGCGAAATAGAGGACCCTGATCATGTCAGCAGCTCATTGAAGGGCAGGAACCTCACCAGGTCGCCCTTGGTCAAGGGCGTGGACTCGGGCAGCACCGCCAGCCCGTTGGCCCACGCCAGTGAACTCAGCACACCGGAGGAACGGCTGTGATGAACCGATACCCAGGGTTCACCCTGCTCGTCCAGTTCCAATCTGGCCCGTGCGAATTCCCTGCGTTTGTCAGGCCGGGGCCAATCGAAGCCCACCCTGGCCATGACCGCCGCAGGCGAGAGATCCCCGGAAACACCCTGGCACTTGAGTATAAAAGGGCGGGCGAACAGGCAATGAGTGACGAACAGGGAAACCGGATTGCCCGGCGTACCGATAAAGGGGGTCTTTCCGATGTGCCCGAAGGCAAGGGGTTTTCCTGGTCGGATGGCTATTTTCC
>JAHEHQ010000318.1 GCA_024644505.1 Gammaproteobacteria bacterium | reverse complement strand
GAGGTGGATGAACGACAGCGCGCTGTCGTATTCGTGCATGTTGATCTTGAACAGGCCGACCACGGTGAAACGCTTGAGCCGCGGCAGCAGGCCGGCCGGCGTGACTTGGCCCCGCGGCGACACCACGGTGACCTTGGCACCGATGTGGACACCCAGGTTGTAAGCCAGCGTCTGGCCGAGCACGATACCGTAGCCGCCGGCATGCAGGTTTTCCATGCCGCCGTGGGTGATGTTGTCCGCCACCATCTCCGCCACCCGTTCCTCCTTGTCCGGCAATATGCCTCGAATCAGCGCCCCGCGCACTTCCCTACTCTTGGTGATCATGCCCTGCCCCAGGATGAACGGCGCGGAAGCTTCTATTTCCGGATGCTCGTCCACCCGGGCAGCCAGCCCCTGCCAGTCGGACAACCAGCCGTCATCGCCCGTAATGGTGACGTGCGACGCCACCCCCAGGATGCGGTCACGCAGTTCCCGCTCGAAACCGTTCATAACCGACAGCACCGTAATCAACGCCCACACCCCCAGCGTGATGCCCAGCATGGAGGTCAACGAAATGAAGGAGATAAAATGATTCCGCCGTTTGGCCCGCGTGTAACGCAGGCCGATAAAGAATGAAAGCGGTCGGATCATCGGCGGGCCAGCCCCCTCATCCTAACCTTCTCCCCCAAGGGGAGAGGGTTAGGATGAGGGCCCTCCGGGAGAGGGTTGGGGTGAGGGTCATTTCGACTCCGGACGCATGTGCGGAAAGAGCAGGACGTCCCGTATCGAGGCGCTGTCGGTGAGCAGCATGACCAGGCGGTCGATGCCGATGCCCTCGCCGGCCGTCGGCGGCAGACCGTATTCGAGGGCGCGAATGTAGTCCTCGTCGAAGTACATGGCTTCGTCGTCGCCGCCTTCGCGCTGCGCCACCTGGTTCTTGAACCGCTCGGCCTGGTCTTCGGGGTCGTTCAGTTCGGAAAAGCCGTTGGCGATCTCGCGCCCGGCTATGAACAATTCGAAGCGGTCGGCAACCCGCGGGTCGTCGTCATTGGCGCGGGACAGCGGCGACACTTCCACCGGGTATTCGGTAATGAAGGTGGGCTGCCGCAGGTTGTGTTCGACCGTTTCATCGAATATTTCGGTCTGCACCCGGCCGGCACCGAAGTCCCCTTTGAGCTGGATGTCGAGCGTCTCCGCGTAGGCCACCAGGGTATCCAGATCGTCGATGCCCGCCGCCGGCAGATCCGGGTTGTAATTCAGCACGGCTTGTTTCAAGGTCAGCCGGGTGAAAGGCATTGCGAAATCGAACTTTTCGCCCTGATACTCACACGCCATGCTGCCCAGCACTACGCTACATGTTTCACGAACCATCGCCTCGGTCAGGTCCATGAACTCGTGGTAGTCGGCATAGGCCTGGTAAAACTCCAGCATGGTGAATTCCGGGTTGTGCTGGGTGCTGATGCCTTCGTTGCGGAAATTACGGTTGATCTCGAACACCCGCTCGACGCCGCCCACAACCAGGCGCTTGAGATACAGCTCCGGGGCGACGCGCAAGTACAAATCCATGCCGAGCGCATTGTGGTGGGTAACGAAGGGTTTGGCCACGGCGCCGCCCGGCATGACCTGCATCATCGGCGTCTCGACTTCGAGAAACTGCCGCTCCTGCATGAACTTTCGGATACTGCCGACAACACCCGCCCGTATCTCGAACACCCGGCGGCTGTGCGGATTCATAATCAAGTCCAGGTAGCGCTGCCGGTAGCGCATTTCCTGGTCGGCGAGGCCGTGATATTTTTCCGGCAGCGGCCGCAGGGCTTTGGTCAGCAGCCGGATGGCGGTCACCCTGACACTGAGTTCGCCGGTCCGGGTCTTGAACAACGTGCCCTCCGCACCCAGGATATCGCCGAGGTCCCATTTCTTAAACGCCTCATTGTAAGCGCCCTCCGGCAGCGCATCGCGCTGAACGAACAGCTGAATGCGCCCGCTGCGGTCCTGTAGGTGGCAAAAGCTGGCCTTGCCCATGATTCTGCGGCTCATCATGCGGCCGGCCACCTTGACTTCGATCGAGCGCTGCTCGAGCTGGTCTTGTGACAGGTCTTCGTACTGCGCGTGGATGGGCGCGGCCAGACTGTCCGGCCTGAAATCGTTGGGATAGGGATTGGCTACGGCGCGCAGCCCGGCCAGTTTGGAACGGCGCTGCGCGATTTGCTCGTTGTCTGAATGTTCGGTCATTTCTTTACTAATTAATATTAAAAAACAAACAATTGTAACTTTTTCTTAATTATTCAGTTTATTTCAACACCTGCTCCACCTTTACCCTCTCCAACCTACAAGTGAAGAAGGAACCTGGTCCCCTCCTCTTCTGGGAGAGGGTCAAGGAACCTGGTCCTCTCTCCCTCTGGGAGAGGGTCAAAAAACCTGGTCCCCTCTCCCTCTGGGAGAGGGTCAGGGAACCTGGTCCCCTCTTCTTCTGGGAGAGGGTCAAGGAACCTGGTCCCCTCTCCCGCTGGGAGAGGGTCAGGGTGAGGGTGATATTACTCACCCCCTCATCCCAACCTTCTCCCCCCGGGGGAGAAGGAGCACACTTGGACGAATCTATTGCTCGACACCGGCCTTCAGGCTGGCCTCGATGAACATGTCCAGATCGCCGTCCAGCACCGCCTGGGTGTTGCCGGTCTCAACCGACGTCCTCAGATCCTTGATGCGGGACTGGTCCAGGACGTAGGAGCGGATCTGATGGCCCCAGCCGATGTCGGCCTTGTTCTCTTCCGTCGCCTGCTGCTCCTCCCGTCGCTTCTGCATTTCCGCCTCGTACAGGCGTGCGCGCAGCATATTCATGGCGGCGTCCTTGTTGCGGTGCTGCGACCGGTCGTTCTGGCACTGCACCACGATGCCTGTGGGTATGTGGGTCAGCCGCACGGCGGAATCCGTCTTGTTGACATGCTGCCCGCCGGCGCCGCTGGAGCGGTAGGTATCCACCCGCAGATCGGCCGGGTTGATCTCCACCTCGACACTGTCGCTGACTTCGGGATAAACGTATACGGACGCAAAAGACGTGTGCCGCCGGTTGCCGGAATCGAACGGCGACTTGCGCACCAGGCGGTGGATGCCCGTTTCCGTTTTCAGGTAGCCGTACGCGTATTCCGCGCTGGCCTTGATGGTCGCGCTCTTGATGCCGGCCACCTCCCCGCTGGACACCTCGATGATCTCGGTATCGAACCCCTTGCGTTCGCAGTAACGCAGATACATGCGCAGCAGCATCTCCGCCCAGTCCTGCGCTTCGGTGCCGCCGGAGCCGGATTGGATGTCCACGAAGGCGTTGCTTACGTCCATCTCGTCGCCGAACATCCTTTTGAACTCGAACTCAGCCAGTATCTGGTCCAGCTCCGCCAAATCCTTCTCCACCGAGGCCAGCACCTCGGGGTCGTTTTCTTCCCGCGCCAGTTCCAGCAGGTCTACGGCGTCGCCAACGCCGCGGCTTATCCGGTCGAGCGTTTCAACCACGCGCTCCAGCTGCGCCCGCTCCCGACCCAATTCCTGCGCCGCGCTCGGATCGTTCCACACCTCGGGTTGCTCCAGCTGGCGGCTGACCTCCTCCAGGCGTTCATGCTTGGCGTCATAGTCAAAGATACCCCCTCAGGGACTCGGATCTTCCCTTGATGTCTTTGGCGTGCTCGGTAAGTGCAGTCAGTTCCATGTCGTTCTCAAGCGTTGACGGGGTGCGGAGAATACCGCAATTGGTTCGGATATGGGAACCTGATTGTTTACTTTAGAATAAATCTATAAACCATTGTAACCTATCAATTAATAGACAAATTGTGT
>JAHEHQ010000037.1 GCA_024644505.1 Gammaproteobacteria bacterium | reverse complement strand
AAGCCCAGGCTACGGCAATAACCGCTGCGGCTGGAGCCTCCGCCAACACCGCGGGCAACTCCACCACCGCCAGTGCCGGTAAGAACAACGCCAGTACTACGGGTGGTCGTTACAACAAAGGTATGGCCACCTTCACCATCACCAAGGGCGGTTTGATGTTCGAGGCCAGCATCGGCGGGCAGAAGTTCAGTTACACTCAGCTTTGAATTGAATGGCTGCGTAGCCGCAAGGCTGATACAACCACCGTTATGGTGGATCGGGCATTACCCGTCTCATAAACCTGTCAAACAGCGGTACCGTAAAAGCTGTATCGCCATGGGCCGGGCTGTACAGCATGCCTTTGGCGATCAGGCGATTGCGTACAGGGGCCACGGTTGAATTGGTCTTGCCCAAAACCTTCGCGATTTCACCGGACCGGTGCGGTCCCGGCCCGAGTTCGGCCATGGCCCGCATATAGCGCTTCTCCGCCGGCGTGAGTCGGTCGATTCTCACCTGAAAAAAACTGGCATCCAGATCCGCCTGCGCCACTTCAGTGGCTCTTGTCACGTCTGCCAGGGTGATCGGGCTGGCAGACGCCTCGCTCCATGCATGCTTTCCCCATTCCTGCAGGAAATAGGGATAGCCTTCCGTAAGATCAATGACCTGCTCGATCGCATTCTCGGAAAAAACCACGCCCTCCTGTTCGGCAGGAACGCGAAGTGCCTGCCTGGCGGAAACGCGGTCCAGAGCACCGATGTGTACAAACTCGAAAAGGCGCTCCGCATAAGTCTTGGCACGCCCGAGCTGACCCAGCAGCTGCGGCAGTCCCGCCGCTATCATGGTGATGGGGAGCTGTTTCTGATTGGCCCGATGCAGGGCACTGATCAGTGCTGCAAGCTGCGCCTCCGGAACATACTGCAACTCGTCGATGAACAGAACCAACACCTTTTGACGGTTTTGTGCGGCCTCACCCACGCTCATCAGGAGATCTGTTAGATCGGTTTCGAGGTCGCCGCTGTCTGCGAGTCCCGGTTCGGTGGAGAAGTCCACATTGAACTCCACATCCTGGTATTTTATTTTCGCTGAACGGGCAAAGCTGGCCAGCACGCCCAGTGATTTTCTCAAGGCTCTCTTCGCCGCCTCCCCCCGGCTCATCCGGATCAGCGCGGTACGCAGAGCCGGGCCCAGGATGGCCGGCAGTGATCTTTTCTCCGGCGCCTCGAAAAACACCGAAACACAACCCTCATTTTCCGCTTCGAGGCTGATCCGTTGCAGCAGCACGGTCTTGCCCACGCCTCGTACCCCATGGAAAATCAGGCTGCGTGCGGCACGCCTGGTGCCAATGCGGTACAAGGCAATCGACGCCCTCTCGATTATCTCGTCTCGGCCGGCCAGCTCCGGGGGAGGTGTTCCCGCACCCGGTGCATAGGGATTTCTTCTGGGATCCATGTTTATAATGAACTATTGATTAGTTAACATATTTTGATAACTTTAGTATAGACGCCTGATTACCGCAAACAAAGCATCACCCGGGTATTGTACCAGCCGGATCCTCCACCCCCGTATTTGCCGCCCGCATCAGCCAAGAGGGTAAACCTCAACCCGTTTTCTAAAGTTTATAAGGGCTGCGGTCGTTAATCCTGCAATGTTTGCCTCAATTAAAGCAGCAGGGATCGGCGTGCGCGCAGGAGCAGCCGAACAATCATCAATCTCCGGAATGTCCTGGTCATGGAAGCAGAGGTAGGAAAGCAACAGTTTGGGACCCGTTTCATTCGCCGCTATTATCCTGTGGCGATATCAGTGGTTGTCCTGCTTTCGGTTTCCGTCGCCGGCTATCTGTTCTGGCAGGAGAATACCCGCCATGAGCTGGAAAGGGTGGCAAACCAATACCATTCGGAAAGCATCCGATACAGTACCCTCATCGGGGAACAGCTCCTGCTGAATCCGATTCTCCACCCGATGCAGCTGCCACAGGTTTCTCCCCAAGCAAACGGAAAACCTTACAATGCCGCCGCATTATCCGGTGCGCTTCACCTGATAAACGGCTATTTTGCGCACGTAAAACGTCTCCAGGCCCAGAACGCGACAGCCTCGTCGAGGTCGTTGGCCTTTGAGCCAGTACTCGACAGGGCACAGAGACAACTCGATACCATCAACCGGACCCTGCCGCCGGGTGGTGAAGGCCCTGACAGGTTTCTGCCAAGCCCATTCCCGGTTCTACCCTCCGATGATTTCTATGAAAGCATCCAGCAATTGCGTCAGATGCACCTGGAAGACAGAAACCGGATCAAAAACAGGCTGGCCGCATCAAATCGTGCCGGGTGGATTCAATCCCTGACAATTCTCTGCCTGGCCCTGCTGCTGGGATGGGTGGTTGTCAACAGAATCTCGGCAAAATTAAGAGCCGTTGTTCGGGCGCAGCAGGGAACCGAATCCAGACTTCGCCTGGCGGCCGCAGTTTTCGAAAACACCAAGGAAGGCGTTGTTATCACGGACCCCTCGGCAAAAATTGTTTCCGTTAACAAGGCTTTTACCGATATCACGGGATTCAGGGAAACGGAGGTACTGGGAAAGGACCCCCGCATGCTTCAATCCGGCCGGCATGACCGGTCCTTCTACCAGGGGATGTGGACCAGCCTTGAAGAGACCGATCAATGGCAGGGCGAAATCTGGGATCGGAGAAAAAATGGCGAAGTGTATCCCAAATGGCAAAGCATCAGCGCCATTCGCAGCGAGGACGGGGAACTTATTTATTATGTCAGCGTGTTTTCGGACATCAGCAGCATCAAGCAGTCCCACGAAAAACTCTATTACATGGCGCACCACGACCCCCTGACCGGGCTGCCTAACCGGCTGCTGCTGAACGCACGCCTGGAACAGGCGATTCAGCGTGCCAATCGCGAAGACACCCATGTGGCGGTTCTGTTCATGGATCTGGACCGCTTCAAGAGCGTAAACGATACCCTGGGGCATCCCGCAGGTGACCGGCTGCTGCAGCTGGTGGCACAGCGGTTACAGGATAAAGTCCGCGAAGAAGACACCGTCGCCCGTCTCGGCGGAGACGAGTTGAGCGTGGTACTGGAAGCACTCCAAAAACCGGGCAATGCGGCTAAAGTGGCGCGGGAAATCATTGAGACACTTTCCCGGCCGTTCGATCTTGGGGGGCCGGAGGTGTTTATCTCCGCAAGTGTCGGAATCAGCATCTACCCCCAGGATGGCCTGAACGCAGGCACATTGCTGGAGCACGCCGACGCCGCCATGTACCAGGCCAAGAATCAGGGCCGCAAGAGATACCAATTTTATGAGACGGAACTGACGGAAGGGGCACTGGACTCCCACACCTTTGAAAAGCAGCTGCTTCATGCCCTGGAACGCGACGAACTGGTTGTCCATTATCAGCCGCTGCTCTCCCTGGGGAACGACTCGATCACCGGTGTGGAGGCAATGGTGCGATGGGATCACCCCGAAATGGGGCTGCTGCCCCCCGACAAGTTCATCTCCCTTGCGGAGGAAAACGGCGCCATAGCGGCGATCGGCAGGTGGGTTTTATGGAAGGCCTGCGTGCAGGCACGTGCCTGGCAGGACCGGGGGCTCCCCCCGATTCGGGTCGCCGTAAATCTATCCAGGAGACAGCTGATGAGCAACAATCTGCTCGGGGACATCAGCCGCATTCTCCGGGATACCGGACTCGACCCCGCATATCTGGAACTTGAAATCAGCGAAAGTTCGGTGATGCAGCAGGTCGATCGTGTAATACCCAAGCTGGATGGATTGAAATCCCTCGGCGTGGCATTGACTGTAGACGATTTCGGGACAGGTTTCTCGTCCCTCTGTTATCTGAGACGACTGCCGTTGGACCGTTTGAAAATTGACCGTTCGCTGGTGCGGGACATCCCCTCGAACAGGGATAACCTTGCACTCACCCGGGCCATTGTCGCCCTGGGCCACAGCCTGGACATGCAGGTTGTTGCGAAAGGCGTGGAAACCCCCGAACAGCGAAGATTTCTGGCTGTGCTGGGCTGTGACGAAATGCAGGGGTTTCTCTACAGCGCTCCCATACCAGCCGACAACTTTCCGGATCTGCTGACAACCCATGACATCGAGGCCTGCGTGAACAACTAGCGGGCCGCAAGGCCCACTAGCCCTCCGTTACCGAGGGTGATCCTTGGTAAGGCCCGCCAGCTTCTTTTCGTATTCCTCCTGACCGATCTCTCCCGCCTCGAGCCGACGTTTCAGGGATCGAGCCAACTGATCCCTGCTGACAGGATTGCCCCCCCTGGACCTGGCCCACGATATGGCAATGGCGATTCCGCCCACCGCGGATGCCCAGAAGGCAATCATTGCCCAGATACCGAACGCCGGGTCATCCATCATGCGCCCTTCAAGCCCGTCCGTCCGGAATCAGGAACCCACCGAAACCCTTGCATGAAAAGTTCAAAGTGCTGAAACGGCGTAGATCATAACTATCAGCATATCACCTGATCGGGGTCCTTATAGAATTCCTTTGGCCGGGCATCAGAACTGCAACGGAAAGGATATTAGAATTTCGTGATATATTGTGACTACTATTCCTGGTGAAATAGCCGGTATTTATAGACTAACATGCTGAAAATCAAATGATTTTGGCCTGATTTAGCGCTGCCCACGGGCAGCCGATGTTTGTGCCACTTAGGAGAAGATTAATGTCAAAGAAGCATCCAATCGTTGCCGTAACCGGATCTTCGGGCGCCGGAACCACCACTGTCAAACGCGCTCTCGAGCACATTTTCTATCGGGACGGCATCAGTGCGGCCGTTGTGGAAGGGGACAGTTTTCACCGCTACAACCGTGTTGAGATGCGCAGCAAGGTAGCCGAGGGCCTCAGCCACTTCGGTGCCAACGCCAACCACTTCGACAAACTGGCAGAGCTGTTCAAGACCTATGGTGAAACCGGCACGGGCAAGAAGCGCTATTATCTGCACAGCCAGGAAGAGGCTGATGAACACAACAGCCGGTTGGGCACCAATAACAGCCCGGGTGAATTCACGCCCTGGGAAGACCTGGAAGCGGGCACGGATGTGCTGTTCTACGAGGGATTGCACGGCATGGCAATCGATGGCGATGACAACTGCGCCCAGCATGTGGACCTGGGGGTAGGCGTAGTGCCCATCGTCAACCTGGAATGGATCCAGAAAATCTTTCGCGACAACGCAGAGCGTGGTTACACCGAAGAGGCCATCGTAGACACCATCATGCGGCGCATGCCCGATTACATCAACTACATTACGCCCCAGTTTTCGCGTACCGACATCAATTTCCAGCGTGTACCCACGGTGGACACCTCCAACCCCTTCATTGCCCGCGACATCCCGACCCCGGACGAAAGCTTCGTGGTAATCAGGTTCAGGGACCCGAACCGGTTTTGCATCGACTTCCCCTACCTGCTGTCGATGATCTCGGGGTCCTTCATGTCTCGGCGAAACTCGATCGTGGTCCCAGGAGGCAAGATGGGCTTCGCCATGGAGATCATCCTGCAGCCGATCATTGAGAATCTCATGGAGAAAAGGGACTGCAGCGGAAGAAGGTAACGGTAACCAGTCGGGGGAAAAACCTGTCCGCTACTGCCCGAGACCGGGCAGGGGTACCGGCTGGCCGTTTACCGTCAGCAGTCCGTCGGCAAGCTGTGCCTCTGTGATGAGATCTTCCCGGTCGCGTTTCAACAGGCCCTGGCCCAGCCACAGCTCCATTTGACCCTGAACTTCCGCATCGACCATGGAATCCAATTGTTCCTGTTCCACGAGCGGCTGTTCGCCAAGCTCCTCCGTCAGTGCTTCAATCTCATTCATCAACCGGGTTCTGGCCTGATTTTCAAGCAGGGTTCTGAGCAGTTTTTCCGGAATTCTGAGCGAAAGGCTCGCATCCAGTTTGGTTACCCAGATCTGGGGGTTGCCGACATGCTCCCACCTCAGACCATCCGCATTAACTGAGAACCGGGCACTCAGTTCCCCGTCTGGTGTGCTGAATTTTAGGGGATCGATCGACATTCCGGGGTCATTCGCCAGAAATTCAGACGCGCTGCCCATGAGCACGCCCGTCATGGCCATGCCCCGCTGAGCTTCGGTCATCTGCTGGTCCTGCATATCCTCAATGGACCGCTGCAGTTCCAGCAGCACCGGCGCCGACAGCCGGACCAGCTCAACCTTGAGAACTCCCGGGCCGTATTTCTTGTCCCCGACCTCCAGGCCATCAAGGCTGTAGGTTGCGAATCCGGACACCTGACCATCCTGCTCCGAACTGTCCACCACGAGTCCCAGCCCCTGCAGCGAAACCTGCTCTCCCGACGCGGTGTCGTGAATCGACAATTCATGCAGTTTCAGGTTGCCCGAACCCAGGGTAAGTCCCGATCCCCCAAGCCATGAACGGGACTCCATGGACGCTTCACCCATCTTTATCAGGTGCAGATCATCCTCGATCACATCAAGGCCGGGCATCTCCATTCCCACGGAGACGTTTTTGATGTCAGCATCGAAATTGACAACCCCGGACAGGCCGCCAAACCGGACTGCCGGCCGTTCATCGTTCTCAGTCAAATCCATTGCCGGCATTTCCACAACTGTGCTGCCGCTGCCGTCCAGCAATATCCGCGTGGCTATCACGGCGGGATAGTCTTCCGGGAACAGTCTCTCCCCGTTCAGCAGCAGATCTGTTTCGATCTCTGCAAGCGCAAGGCCCTGAGAGGTCAGGGGGCCATGGTTGAGACGGTTTTCCAGGGTCAGTTTCAGTTCCAAAGGCTCGGGGGCGTCAACGGAAACCCGGACCTCAATCCGCAGTTCGGAGCGCGCCTCGGAACTGAACCAGCCCCGGCGGTACTCCTGTTCCAGGATCTCGAAACCGGCCTGCGCGGTGCGGTCGAGCATCCCCTGATACTGTTCCTGCACCTTGAACCCCACAATACCGGGAATGACCAGCAACACCCCCAGGACAATAAGAAAAAACAGCAGATACTTCTTCATGAGCTTTTGCGTCCGAGACTGACCTCTAGCGGCCCGAGCGCGTCGGACACCGCGCCCAGGATATGGTCCAGGTCGAGTCGCGCTTCCTGCAGCTGCTGCTCCACCGAGGCCTGCTCGATAAAATAATCGGGCAGCCCCAGATTCAACAGCTTCACCGAATGTTGAACCTTGTTCAGAAATTCGCCAACGGCGGAACCGGCTCCGCCCTGCAAAACGTTCTCCTCCAGGGTTACCAGCAGATCGTGGCCGTCCGCCAGGCGCACGATCAACGCCTCATCCAGGGGTTTGACGAAGCGCATATTGGCGGCCGTGGCGTCGAGATGCTCTGCCGCTTCAAGGGCGCGGGCAAGCATGCTGCCGAATGCCAGGAAAGCCACGCGGCGGCCCTGCCGCCGAACCTCTCCCTGCCCCATGGGCAACGATGTCAACTGCTTGTCGATTGCCACGCCAGGTCCGGTGCCGCGGGGATAGCGGACCACTGCCGGTCCCGGATATTCGTAGGCAGTCTGAAGCATCTGCCTGCACTCATTCTCGTCCGCCGGCGCCATGATCACCATGTTCGGCAGCGCTCGTGTATAGCTGAGATCGAAACTCCCCGCATGGGTGGCACCGTCCGCGCCCACCTGACCTGCCCGGTCCACCGCGAAGGTCACATCCAGGTTCTGAAGCGCCACATCATGTATCAACTGGTCGTAGGCCCGCTGCAGGAATGTCGAATAGATAGCGACCACCGGTTTGGTCCCTTCACACGCCAACCCGGCGGCAAAGGTAACCGCGTGCTGTTCGGCGATTCCCACATCATAATACCTGTCTGGAAATCGCTTGGAGAAATCCACCAGGCCGGATCCTTCACGCATCGCCGGTGTAATGCCCACCAGACGGTCATCCTCTTCGGCCAGGTCACAGAGCCATTCACCGAACACCTGGGTATAGCTCTTTCCCCCGGGTTTGCTTTCCATTTTCCCGGTTTCCAGGTTGAAGGGCGTGACCCCGTGGTAGACGCAGGGATCGCCTTCCGCCGGTTTGTACCCCTTGCCCTTCTTCGTGACGATATGCAGGAGGCGCGGTCCGTGCATGGACTTCATGTTTTCCAGGGTGGTGACCAGGGTATCCAGGTCGTGTCCGTCGACGGCGCCGATGTAGTTGAATCCGAGCTCCTCGAACAGCGTACCGGGCATCACCATACCCTTCATGTGCTCTTCCCAGCGCCCCACCAGTTCGCTCAGATGGGGCATATTGCTCAGTGCGCTCTTGCCCCCTTCACGTACCGTGGTATAGAGCTTTCCGGACAGCACCCTTGCCAGGTGATTGCGGAAGGCCCCGACCGGCGCGGAAATGGACATATCGTTGTCGTTGAGTATCACCAGCAGATCCAGGTCCAGGGCACCGGCATGATTGAGCGCCTCGAAGGCCATGCCGCCGCTCATGGCGGCATCACCGATCACGGCAATCACATGTCGCCGCTCGCCCTTTTGCTTGGCCGCAGCCGCCATACCCAGAGCCGCACCGATGGAAGTGCTCGAATGTCCGGTCCCGAAGGTATCGAACTCGCTCTCTTCACGTCGCGGAAATCCGGATATACCATCCTTTTGACGCAGCAGATGCATCAGGTGTTTCCGGCCGGTCAGGATCTTGTGGGGATAGGCCTGATGCCCCACATCCCAGACGAGCCTGTCTCTGGGCGTGTTGAATACGTAGTGCAGGGCTATGGTGAGTTCCACCACCCCGAGACCGGCCGCCAGATGCCCGCCGGTCCGGGAGAGGGTATCGATCAGAAAACTGCGGAGCTCGTCCGCGAGCTGGGGCAGTTCGTAGTCTTTCAGACGCTTCAAGTCCCCCGGCAGATTGACGGAATCCAGGAGCGGGTAGCTGCCGGCAGTTGGCTTGTCTTCAGTTTGTGGCATGTTTCCGGACTCGGAATCGGTGCAGCGGGCGCGCGTCCTGACGCTATCCCCTGTCATATTAAAGGGTCACATTCTAGCCTATTAGAGCGACGAGGGTGGATTATTCACCTGATAATTCCGCTGTTGGGGTCCAAGAAGTGTAGTTCGCAAGTATAGTTGAAACTCACGTCTCGCTTCGCTCAAAGCAGGCTGCACTGGGAAACTAGTCACTAGTTCCTTTCTTCCAACAAAGTATCCGATTGTTGTTCGGCATCGCGTAATCCTCCTCCGGCAGCATCCCCGCCCGCTCGGCGAGGGCGTTGACCGCCTCGAAGTCCCTGATGCCGCTGAGCGGATCCCGCTCTTTGAGCCAGCGATCAAACCGTGCGTTGCTTTCAGTGGTAAAGTCACCACCGTAATTGAAGGCGCCATAGAGCAAGAATCTCCCTTCGGGGGGAAGCATGCGGCCCACGCCGTCGAACATTGCCTCCACCATCGGCCAGTGCATGATGTGCGCCGTATTTGCGGAAAACACGGCGTCCACGGTCGGCAGTGTCCAGTCCGACTGAGTGACATCAAGCAGCAGCGGCCCACGGGTATTCGGCAGTGCCGCCTCGTCGAGCCACTGCCGGATGCCGTCATGACACCCCGCCAGATCGCTGGTATACCAAGTGAGATGGGGCAGGTTTCCGGCAAAATAGACGGCATGCTGCCCGGTGCCGCTGCCAATCTCCAGAACATGGGCGCAACCGGCAAACAGCGGCCGGATGATATCGAGGATCGGACCGCGGTTTTGGTCACAGGATTCGGCGTAGGGTTTCATGATGCCTGGTCCAGTCGGTACGGGAGGGAGGACGTCAGTTGATGCATGTAGTCAGCCACGGCCTGCTGCTCGTGCCTGACAAAGGCCTCGATGGGTTTGCGAAACCCCCGGTCGGCGATCCAGTGACTCGAACGCGTCAGCGTGGGCGTGAATCCGCGGGCGATCTTGTGTTCACCCTGGGCGCCCGGTTCAAAACGCATGAGGCCACGATTGATACAAAATTCGATACCCTGATAATAACAGGCCTCGAAATGCAGGCAGTCCACCTGTTGTACACAGCCCCAGTGCCGACCATACAGGGTGGTATCGCTGTGGTACATCAGGGAGCCGGCGATGCAGCTTCCGTCCAGATCCGCGAGAACCAGCAGCACCTGGTCAGGCAGTTGACGGGCAACTTCCATGAAAAAATCCAGGTTGAAGGTGGCCATTCCCCATTTGCGGTCGAAGAGTCTCAGGTAAAAGTCGGTAAAGTCCTCCCAGTCTTGACGACTCGCGGTGTGACCGTCGAGGCATCGCAGCTCCACGCCGGACTCCTGCACGGTTCGTCTCTCACGACGAATGTTCTTCCGCTTCTTGGATGTCAAACGATCCAGGAAATCCTCGAAACCGGCATAGTCCTGGTTGTGCCAGTGAAATTGACAGTCATGGCGGGCCATCAGGTGCAGGCGCTCCATGTGATCCTGCTCTTCGGCCATGGGAAACAGGCAGTGGAAACCGCTGGCACCCACGCGCTTTGCAAGCCCCAGAGCCGTCTGCAGCATCAGGGGAAGGATCTCTTCGTTGCGTTCCGGCAAACAGAGCAGACGCTGGCCCGTGGCGGGAGTATAGGGAACGGCCGAGACCAGTTTCGGATAATAGGCAAGCCCCGCGCGCTGAAAGGCATCCGCCCAGGCATGGTCGAACACGAACTCACCGTAGGAGTTGTATTTTTCATAAAGGGGCATGGCCCCGGCAAGTCGATTCCCGTCGAAGACCGCAATATGACGGGGCAGCCAGCCGAATGCCTCCCCCACACAACCGTGGCGCTCCATGGCATTGAGAAACTCGTGACGCAGAAACGGCTGGTTGTCCCGTACCAGGAGATTCCATTGGTCCGCCGGTATCTCTTCTATCCGGTCGTGAATGCTGATTTCCAAAGGATTTTCGTGAGAGGCGCCTTCAGATCGCCTCGCTGGGCCAGGGCGCCTCGTCTTCCTTGATCACCTCGGTCTCGGCCTGACCCAAAGCGACCCAGGTGCGGGCGGCATGACTGTTGTAGAGCGTGTCCATATAGCGGCCGGCGGTTTTATCAAGTTCGATTTCGTAACCGACAAACCGCATAACCACAGGCGCGAACATGCAGTCGGCCACGCTGAACCGTCCGAAAAGCCAGGGGCCGTTCCGACCGAACTGTTCGCGGCAGTAACGCCAGATCGCAGCAACCCGCTGTATATCTCTTTCGGCCGCCGGAGAGGGTTTGAATCCCACAAACCGGCGCCTGCAGTTCATGGGCATCTCGCTGCGAAGGTCTGGAAAACTGCTGTGCATCTCCGCGCTCACTGAGCGGGCGACGGCGCGGGCACGGACATCCTCCGGCCACCCCTGGAGTTCCGGGAAGCACTCCGCCAGATATTCGAGAATCGCCAGCGTGTCCCAGATCTCCAGCTCCCTGTCCCGCAGTACCGGCACCTTGCCATCGGAGAAATAGGGCTCCAGCTCCTTTTCCATGGTCTCGGTAAACAGCGAGACTCTCTTAACGTCGAAATCCACCCCGTGATATGCCAGAAAAAACCACGGCCTCAAAGACCAGGACGAATAATTGCAATTTCCTATGACCAACTGCAGATCTGACATGGTTTACTATCTCCCAGGGGAACTGGATCTTTACATTGTGCCTGGCTGGCGTCTCTGCTTCGATTGACAGCAAATTCAACCCTTATTACCCTAGTCTACCTTAATTTGAACCCCTAAATATCCCGGTATTCCTGGGCTATTTGCCATCCCTTCGATCTGCCCTGGATAGCCCTTCACATGCGCCCCCAAACAGACGACCTCAGAATTCGCGGCATCGGTGAGCTGATATCGCCGGCACAACTCCTTGCCGATTTTGCCGTCACGGACCATGCGGCGGAAACCGTGTTCCAGGCGCGCCAGGCGATCCACCGTATCATTCACGATGAAGACGACCGCCTGATCGTCGTTGTCGGCCCCTGTTCGGTACACGACCCGGAAGCTGCCCGGGACTACGCAACCCGGCTGAACGCCCTGCGCCGGGAACTGCAGGACGATCTGATGATCGTGATGCGGGTCTATTTCGAGAAGCCCCGCACAACGGTCGGGTGGAAGGGCCTGATCAACGATCCGGACCTCGACGGCACCTTCCACATCAACAAGGGCCTGCACCTGGCACGGGAACTGCTGCTGGACCTCAACAACATGGGCCTGCCCGCGGGTACCGAGTACCTGGACCTGATCAGCCCCCAGTACATCGCCGATCTGATCAGCTGGGGGGCCATCGGTGCACGCACCACGGAAAGCCAGGGACACCGGGAACTGGCATCAGGCCTTTCCTGCCCCGTGGGATTCAAAAACGGTAC
>JAHEHQ010000317.1 GCA_024644505.1 Gammaproteobacteria bacterium | reverse complement strand
ATGGTAGGTATGGCCGGCGACGCAGAAACGCCCCTTGCAGAGCGTGGGGTAACCGGCATTTTCACCGCTCCCATAGCGCTCGATCAGGACGCCTCCGAGCCTTGTCTCCAACCCCGCGGATGTTTCCCGCCATTCCACATGGCTGGCGGGGGAACAGGCACCGAACGTGTTCGGCGACTTGCCGGTGACGTAGGACGAGAGGATACAGCGCCCTTCCACCATGACACAGAGACTGCCAAAGCCGAACACTTCGATTTCCACCGGACTGTGACTGATCAGGTGTTCCACCTGGGCCAGTGAAAGCACCCGGGGGATGACGGCACGACGGATATTGAAACGCTCCCGGTAAAAACGCAGTGCTTCGTAGTTGGTCGCCGATCCTTGAACCGAAAGGTGCAGATGCAATCCGGGATGCCGTTCCGATGCGTAGTCCAGCACACCCATATCGGCTGTGATCACGGCATCCACACCCATTTCCGCTGCCCTATCAATCGCGGACTTCCAACGCTCCCAGCCATCGGGCCGGGGATAGGTGTTCAGTGCGAGCAGTAACTTCACCCCTCGCTGCCGGGCATACCTGATGCCCTGCTCCATTTTCGAATCGGTAAAATTCAGACCTGCAAAATGACGGGCATTGGTCGCATCACGAAATCCGAAATAGACGGCATCGGCCCCGTTGTCCACGGCGGCCTTCAAAGACGGCAGGTTTCCGGCCGGAGAGAGGAGTTCCATCATTCTGGGTAATTGCTTCATGAGGGATTATGACAAGTGCGTCAGACTCTCATGGATCAAGCTGCAATTAATTGACGGTAATCAATATAAAGTGGGCAATGATGATGCCGCAGATCGATTTCTCCTATCCTGAGCCCGGAATCAACCAGCCCCAGGTAACGGCCGGGACACCGGGAATTCAAACCTCAGGGACACTGATGTTATAATGCTGTAACAATTCCGAAATATAGCAAAATAACAATAAGTTAGACGCTACACTCGCAATAGTTCCAACCTGAATTCGACAAGGAGGGTGGAATCTTGATCAACAAGCTGTTAATCGCCAATCGCGGCGAGATTGCCGTGCGCATCATCCGCGCCTGTGCAGAGATGGGTATCAGATCGCTGGAGGGGGGGGTGCGCTCCGTGGCGATCTACACCGATGCCGACCGCTTCGCCCTGCATGTCAAGAAGGCCGATGAGGCCTATAACCTCGGTCCGGACCCGGTAGCGGGCTATCTCAACGCCCACCGCATCGTCAACCTCGCGGTGGAAACCGGCTGTACGGCGATCCACCCGGGCTACGGTTTTCTGTCCGAAAACCCGCAATTGGCCGAGATTTGCGCCAAACGCCGCATCCGCTTCATCGGGCCCAGCGCCGAAGTCATCCGTCGCATGGGTGACAAGACCGAGGCACGGCGCTCCATGATCGAGGCCGGCGTACCGGTTATACCGGGCAGCGAAGGCAACGTACGCAGCCTGGAAGATGCCCTGGAGCAGGCGCAGCGCATCGGCTATCCGGTCATGCTCAAGGCCACCACCGGCGGAGGCGGACGGGGCATACGCCGCTGCGACAGCGCAGACGATCTGCAGCGCAACTATGAACGCGTTATCTCCGAGGTCAGCAAGGCCTTCGGCAACGCGGATGTCTTTCTGGAGAAGTGCATCGTCAATCCGGTCCATATTGAGGTGCAGATCCTGGCTGACAGTCATGGCAACGTGATTCATCTGTTCGAGCGCGACTGCTCCATACAGCGCCGCAACCAGAAGCTGATCGAGCTGGCACCCTCACCCCAACTTTCCGGCGAGCAGCGCGATATGATCGGCGCACTTGCCGTGAAGGCCGCCAGGGCCGTGAACTATGAAAACGCCGGTACCGTGGAATTTCTCATGGATGCCGAAGGCAACTTCTACTTCATGGAAATGAATACCCGGCTGCAGGTGGAACACACGGTCAGTGAGGAGATCACCGGCATCGACATCGTCAAGGAACAGATCCGTATTGCCGACGGCAAAACCCTGAGTTATCGTCAGGAAGACGTAATAAGAAGGGGGTTTGCGATGCAGTTTCGCATCAATGCCGAGGACCCCAAGAACGGTTTTCTTCCCAGCTTTGGACGCGTCACCCGCTATTATTCACCCGGTGGACCCGGAATACGCACCGATTCGGCGATTTACGCAGGTTACGAGATACCCCCCAATTTTGACTCCATGTGCGCGAAGATAACGGTGTGGGCAGGCGACTGGGAGGAACTGATCCAGCGCGCCTTCCGCGCCTTGAAGGACGCCCGGGTGGACGGGGTGAAAACCACCATCCCCTATTACCAGGAAATCCTTAAATCGAGCGGATTTCGCAGCGCCCGTTTCGATACAAGCTACGTAGAATCACACCCGGAGCTCATCGAGTACTCTTCCGAACCACTCCGTCATGACATCGCCGTCGCCCTGGCAGCCGTGGTCGTGGCTCATGCGGGACTATAAGAACGATATCATTGGGAACATAACCGCCATGCCAAAGATACAGGTCACCGAAACCGTTTTACGGGACGCTCATCAATCCCTCCTTGCCACAAGGATGCGCACCGAGGACATGCTGCCCATATGCAAGCGCCTGGATGAGGTGGGTTTCTGGTCCCTGGAGGTCTGGGGAGGGGCCACATTCGACGCCTGCGTACGTTTTCTCAAGGAAGACGCCTGGGAACGCCTGCGCAAGCTGCGTGAATCGCTGCCCAATACCCGTCTGCAGATGCTTCTGCGGGGCCAGAACCTGCTTGGTTACCGTCACTACTCCGATGATGTTGTGAAGGCCTTCGTGCAGAAATCTGCCGAAAATGGCATGGATGTGTTCCGCATCTTCGACGCCCTCAACGACGTACGCAACCTCCGCGTGTCAATCGAGTCGGTCAAGGCAGCAGGGAAACATGCCCAGGGCGCCATCAGCTACACGACCAGCCCGGTGCACAGCATCGATCAGTTCGTGCGCCTGGGCAAAGAGATGCAGGACCTGGGATGCGACAGCATCGCCATCAAGGACATGGCGGGCCTGTTGACCCCGATGACAGCCGGAGAGCTCAGCAAGGCCCTGGTCGAGGCACTTGAGGTTCCGGTGCACATCCATTCCCATGCCACCAGCGGCCTTGCCGAGATGTCACAGTTGAAGGCCATCGAAAACGGCTGCCGGCACATTGACACGGCCATCTCGTCCATGGCCGGCGGCACCAGCCACCCCCCGACGGAAAGCATGGTGGCCGCGCTCAAGGGCACGGAATACGATACCGGCCTGGATCTGGAACTGCTTCAGGAGATCGGGTTCTATTTTTACGAGGTACGCAAGAAATATCACCAGTTTGAAAGCGACTACACCGGGGTGGACACCCGGGTACAGGTCAATCAGGTGCCGGGGGGGATGATCTCCAACCTCGCCAATCAGCTCAAGGAACAGGGCGCGTTGAACCGCATGAACGAAGTACTCGAAGAGATTCCGAGGGTCCGGGAGGATCTGGGCTACCCTCCCCTGGTTACCCCCAGCTCACAGATCGTGGGTACCCAGGCGGTGCTCAACGTACTGACAGGAGAGCGTTACAAGACCATCACCAATGAGGTAAAGCTGTGCCTGCAGGGCCGCTATGGTAAAGCACCCGGTGCGGTCAACGAAGCGGTGCGTCAACAGGCGATCGGCAACGAAGAGGTCATCGAGTGCCGGCCGGCCGACCTGCTGGAAAACGAGATGGACGAACTGCGGCATAAGATCGGCCAGCTCGCGAAAACCGAGGAAGATATACTGACCTACGCCATGTTCCCCGAGATCGGCCGTCAGTTTCT
>JAHEHQ010000316.1 GCA_024644505.1 Gammaproteobacteria bacterium | reverse complement strand
TCTGGTTTACGCCGAGCTTGTCCCGAATCTGGGCCAAGGCGGCGAGAGCCCCCGCTCCGGCCTGGTCGTCGGAGGCCACACTCATGGCCAAAGGGTCCACCACCACGTCTTCTGCGGGGATTCCAAGCCGGGCAGCCTCATCGACGATCTTCTCGGCGATGGCCAGACGGGTGGGGACGTCCGTGGGGATTCCCCGGTCGTCCATGGTCAGAGCGACCACCGCGGCCTTGTGCTCGGCCACCAGCGGGAGAACCTCCTTGAGCTTGGCCTCCTCTCCATTGACCGAGTTGACCAGGGCCTTTCCAGAGTAAGCCCCGAGACCCGCAGCCAGGACCTTCGGATCGGCTGAATCGATGCAAAGGGGCACCTGGACGACCTCCCGCACAGCCTGGAGGGCCTCGATCATGAGGGCCGACTCGTCGGAACCCGATATGCCGACGTTCACGTCCTAGATCTGGGCTCCGGCCCGGACCTGCTTCATCGCGTCCTTCTGGACAAAGGCCATGTCTCCGCGCTCCAGGGCCTCGGCCAGCTTCTTCCGTCCAGTCGGATTGATGCGCTCGCCGATAATCACCACCGGCTGGTCCGGACCAATGATCACTTCTTGATGTTCACTCGATACTCGGGTGTGCATGGATGACACTCCAGATACAGTTTTGCTCGCTCCCCGGGACCGGCAATACAGCCGGAAACAGGCTGACCCGGTGCGCTGCGAATTCAAGATGTTTAACGGCCCCCGCTCAGGCGGCCGTATTCCATGACCGTCCGCCGGGCTGCCCGGACGTTTTCGTCGGGCACCCCGGCCGTCAGCCCCACCGTGTCGATGGAAAAGTTCTCGTGCGGATCGCCCTGGTCGATGGCCTCCTTGACGGCGGCGGCCACCTCATCGGTGCTCCCGTTTTTCATGAGCACTGGGCTGATCCGGGCGTTGAAGGCGACTCCAGGGCCCAAAACCCTTCGTGCGTTGGCAAAGTCGGTTCCGAACCCGGCCTCCACGAAGACCAGGTTTTTGACCTTGGCGTAGAGTTCTAAGACCGGGTCCAGGCTGCCACAGTGGTGGATGCCGAACGGTTGGCAGGCCTCGGCCAGCATGTTGTCGTAGGGAAGGCCGAACGCTGCGTAGGTGTCGCCCGAGATCTGCTCCACGGTGCAGTTTGGGACGCAGTAGATGGACGGGTCGCACATGGGGGTGACGTCCACCGCACCGGTGCCGGTCAGGGGGTAGACGAGCCGCCACAGGTCGAGCATGCACTCGGTGCAGAACTTGAGAAGCCGGTGGGCAAACTCAGGGTCTTCGAAGTAATCGATGTAAAGCTCGTCGCCCCGAAGCTTGAGCGCCAGATTTTGCACGCCGGTCACGCTGATGTCCCCCACCACGCGGCCGTAGGTAGATTTGAGGTGATCGATCTGCTCCAGCACCTCCTTCATGGGGGAGATCCGCGGCAGGTCGGGCCGGGTCAGCCGGTCGCAGGCTTCTTTGGACAGGTTCAGGGGCATGGCCCAGGGAAGGGCCCCATCCTCGAAGACAATTTCGCAGCCGAACACCGCCGGCAGCATCACCATCCCGAAGGTGATGAGGGGCCGTGGTTCGGGATCGGGGTTGCCGAGCCCCACGTCGCCGAACCGGTCGTGGAGGATTTTTTGCATCCTGGCCTGGACGTCCACCCGGTAGTCCGGATCATAATAGTAGTCCCGGCCGAATGCGATGCCGTAATTCTCAAGCCACCAGTCCGGGTAAAAGCCGACTCCCAGCGGTATGTGCGGTGTCTGTGCCACGGGGTTCTCCTTTCCTTAATCGTAATCATAAACTCTTTATGGTCCGGCGGTTTACTTCTTGCCCAAACGGCATCTTTCAAATTGTGTGCCAGTCTATTACCAGGGCCGAACCGGACGATGGGTTGCCGCCTTCCGGGGCTGCGGTCTTCTTCGCCACCTCACCTTGGCGCATAGACTTGGTGCAAAATTACACCAGCCGCCCCTGCTGGTGCAAAATAGCACCGAAGCACTCCTCCCTCCGTCCCAAGCTTTGCGCTAACCGCCCCGTGGGCCGGAGGAAACGTTCTACGGAAAACCCTGGCATAGGAATTGCTCTTTGCTACACCAACCATCAGACGGCCAAGTGGACCCGACACATTCTTGGGAGACGGTGTGGCCGGCGGGAGGCGGTCCTGGGAGGAACAGGCGGGACGCGGCCCGGCAGGCTGGTTGCTGGAGGATGAGGCACACCGTCCGTCGTTCGACTCGAGCCATCGTCAGATGACTGTTCCACGAAGAGTCCGGATCAGGTCGAAACCCATTCGACAAAGTTAGTCAACCATTTACCAATGAAAGAGAGGGAGGATTCGTTATGAAGAACGCAAGCAAGGTGTTGGTGGTCGGTCTGGTGGTAATCCTGGCGGCGGCGTTCACGCTGCCCACAGCCGCCGTGGCAGCCGACAAACCCGAATTCGTCTGGAAGGCTCAGTCCTCCTGGCCCCGGGGTAGCGGTTTGCACTATTTGCAGATGCGCACCCTCGACTTCATCGAAAATTGGACCCACGGCCGGGTGAAATTCGAGCGCTACTCCGCCGGCGAGATCGTTCCCGGCTACGAGACCTGGAAAGCCGTCCAGCGCGGCGTCATCCCAGCCGGGCTGGCCTGTACGTGCTACACCATGCGCACCAACTGGACCAGCGGCATGTACTGCTCGGCCCCGGGGCTGGGACCGGTGGAAAAGATGGCATTCTACCACGGCACAGATGACGTGCAGGACTCTAAGAACTATGAGACCGAATCGTGGAAGCTTCTCGAAAAGATCGGCCTGGAGCAGTTCGGGGTCAAGATCCTGCCCAGCGCCATGCAGACCACCGAGACCTTCGTCTATTCGACCAAGCCGATCAACTCCATCGAGGACCTGCAGAAGCTCAAGATCCGGTCGGTGGGCGTGCGCGGCGACGTCTTTAAGCACGCCGGATGCTCGGTGGTGGGCATGCCCGCCGGAGAGGTCATCCCCGCAATGGAGCGCGGCGTGATCGACGCCTGCGAGTTTGCCAATTTCTTCGGGGACATTCCCCTGGGATTCGCCGACGCGGCCAAGTACATCTACTTCAATCCCTACAGCTCCTCGCCGTGCAACCTGATGTTCTTCATGAACAAGGCGGAATGGGAGAAGGTTCCGGCCGACCTGCAGAAGCTGATCAAGGAAGCCTCCTTCGAGTCCATGAAGTGGTCCCTGGCCGAGTGCCTGTTCCTCGATTTTCTGGCCATGCGCAAGGCCGAGAAGGTGCACAAGGCCCAGGTCGCCGTCATCCCCATGGAGGTGGGCAAATTCATTCACGAGAAGGCCGGCGAATTCTATCAGATCAAGATGAAAGAAGATCCGGAAATGGCCGAATACATGCGCCTGCATGATGAGTTCTTCGAAAAGGAAGGATACGGGGAATACATCAAGTTCGTCAACGACCTGCTGTAAACCTCATTTGGACATCGGGGCCGGCCCGCGTTTTGCGGGCCAGCCTCATCCACAGGGAGCGCGGTTATATGAAGATCTTCCTCGATGGAATCAACACGCTCAACGAGTGGGTGGGCAAGGCCGTGTCCTGGCTCTTTCTGGCACTGATCGCCTCTGTCTGCATCGACCTGTTCACCCGTTTTTTCACCGGCCGGAGCACGGATTGGGCCTTTGATATCAACTACATGCTCTACGGGACCAACTTTATGCTGGCCGGTGCCTATACCCTCAAGCACAACGGGCACGTGCGCGTCGACGTGATCAACCTGAAATTCTCTCCGCGGGTGAGGGCGATCCTCGAATGCGTGTTTTACCTCCTGATCA
>JAHEHQ010000315.1 GCA_024644505.1 Gammaproteobacteria bacterium | reverse complement strand
GCCGGCTCCTGTCAAACAGCGCTCCCTGCATGGCTATCTCACGATGCAGATGCTCCAGATATCCCAGGGCCATACCCCTGTCCTTGGTGGCGATCTTGTTGCAGGCACAGTAGAAACATACGGTATCGCAGAAAGGAATGTGAAAATACAAAGAGAGCGGCCTGCCCGTCTGATTGCTGGCCGAGGCCGCCCGCCGATATTCGGGCTCTCCGAACCCATCATGAAACTGGGGGGCCGTGGGATAGGAGGTGTACCGGGGACCGGCATAATCGTACTTGTTGATCAACCCGAGATCGAAAACCAGCGATTGGTCCACTATTCCTCCTCGGCGACATCGAGGCCCCGGCGATGGGTCTCGTTGATCTGCCTCAGTAAAATGGCGAAGGGGATCTGGTCGGCGTGCATCTCCACAATTTCCATGAAAGGCAGATCCTCCCGGCCGAAGGCGTATTCCCCGTTTCGCATGGCATCGAAGACGCCCTGAATCCCCTGCTCCAGGGTTTCCAGAAAGGCCGGAAACCGACCGGTTTCACCGATCTCTTCCATGTCATAGAGAAGACACTCTTTCAGATCGGACACCTCGAACCGTGCCTGTCCCACCCAGTCCGCATACTCTTTTGCCGTTCTAGCCCGTTGCAGCGCCATGGTCTATCGTTCCTCGAGAAATACCGGCCGAAATTCATTCAGCTGTTCGGCCGTCAGAAGGAAAACACCTTCTCCGCCCCGCTCGAATTGCAGCCAAAGGAAAGGAATATCCGGGTATCGTGCGATCAATGCTTGGTTACTGTTGCCGACTTCGGCCACCAGTATACCCCCGGGCTCCAGATAATCCTGGGACTCTCTCAGAATACGGCAGATCAGATCAAGCCCGTCTTCCCCCGCCTCAAGTCCAAGGGTTGGTTCCCTGTGGTATTCAGGGGGCAGTTGTGACAACTCGTCGGGACTCACATAGGGAGGGTTGGAGACGATGAGGTCATAACGGCGACCCTTGAGTGCCTGAAAAAGATCGGAATGGATGGGTTCCACCCGCTCTTCCAGGCCGTGACGCAGGATATTGTCTCTTGCCACCTCCAGTGCCCCCGGCGATATGTCCACCGCATCCACGCTGGCATCCGGAAAACAGTGGGCACATCCCACGGCAATGCAACCGCTTCCGGTGCACATATCCAATACCCGTGTTACCGAATCAGGCGTGACCCAGGGTTCGAATCCCTTCTCGATCAGCTCGGCGATGGGAGACCTCGGGACCAGCACCTGTTCGTTGACAAAGAACTTCAGTCCCGCAAATACCGCCTCTCCGGTAAGGTAGGCAGCCGGCACCCGCTCATTTATTCGCCGCTCCAGAAGTTCCATTACCCGGTTTTTTTCGGATGCCGTCAAACGCGCGTCCAGATACATACCCGGCAGATCCGGCTCCAGATGTATTGCATGCAGCACCAGCACCGCCGATTCATCGATGGGATTGTCCGTGCCATGCCCAAAGAACAGCCCGGCCTCGGCAAACCTGCTGGCTCCCCAACGGATAAAATCCCGCATCGTCGCCAGGGTATCTGTTTCCTTGGTCATTGCTAGAGCCCGGAAAATGCTGTTGATAGCCTGATTTTACCGCCCGTTCCCGCAGTCAGTTGGAACATGCCGATTCATGCCCCGGAGATATCCGTATGATCGCGCATAATAGCCGATTTAGGGTCCATGCGCTAAAGTGTGGCCAATCATGAAACTCTTTAAGACACTGAAATTCCAGATAGGCGCGGCATTGCTGCTGATCGTGGTGCTTTTTACCGGGGTCATGCTGTTGAGTTTCAAGGGCCTCGAGGAACAGCGTAATTACAGCACGCTGTTGACTATTACCGCCAGGCTGGAGCAAACGGCCCGAAGCATGGTTTCCCTGGGAATGAATTACGCGATGAATGCACCGAGGAATCCCATCGCGTACCGTCGCGACGTGGCCCTCTACTATCAGGAGATCAAAGCGCAGACAGAACTTTTTGAAGAGATCACCATCGGATTCATGACCGAGAATTTCTCACCCTCACTGGTCCAGGGTGATGCGCCTTTTACGCCGAGACTCGACCCTGATGCCCACAGGGCGGTTCAGGCCGTGGAAGATGCCTGGGCGGTGTTCCATACCGGTCTCGAGGAAGCCCTGGGAATGGACAGGGACGTACCACAGCTTGATCAGGCGGCACAATTTATCACCACACAGCATCAACCCCTGAGCGATTCCATCGACAATCTGCGCAACCAGATCCAGCGTCTGGTGGAGGAAGGTCAGAACCAGGTGACACAAGTTCATTGGGTGATGCTGCTTACCATCATCGCCGTGACCCTCGGCATCATGGCCTGGTTCTTCGTCGCGGTCCTGCGACCGCTTGACCGCGGAGTGGCGGGATTCAGAAAAGTGGCCCAGGGTGATTTCGGCTATCAAGTGCCCACCGCGGGAAATAATGAGCTTACATGGCTGACCGCTTCCTTCAATCAGCTTTCCAGCCGCCTGAATGCAATCATTCGGCTGATCGATCAGATTCAACAAGGCTCGGATATGGACGAAACGCTCTGCTTCGTCGCAGAGCACTTTTCACAACTGCTACCCCTGGACTGGGTCGGCGCCCTGTTTTTGGCCGGCGACGGCATGACCATCAGTCTGGAACGAAGTTATCTGGACGGCAAGCCGGAAATCGCGCAGCGTAGCCGATTCCGCCTGGAGAACACCCTGTTGCAGCAGGCGTTGAAGGAGGGGGAACCCCTGCATGTACCCGATATGAACCGTACGGCAGAAAAGAATCCCCGTTACCAGTTTCTGAATCACCTGGTGAAAAAAGGCCTGGGAGATGCGATTTTTCTTCCCATCACGGAGCAGAGCCCCATCCCCGGTGTGCTGGCTTTCGCAACCAGGGATCCCGGATCATACACCCCGGAACATGTCGAACTGCTTACCAATATCGCCAGACTGATAACCCACAGCTTCGGTAAAACCCTCAAATTGTCGGAACATGCCAGGCTTGCGACGGTGGGAGGCTTCGCCTCGGGTATCGCCCATGAGATCCGCAGCCCCTTGTCTACCATCAGTATGGCGCTGGATTATCTGCAAAAGATCGATCTGTCCGAGCCGGCTGAGAAAAGAATTGCACTGGCACGGGAAGAAACAGGTCGCATGGCCAGGCTTCTGGAGGAAATACTGCTGTATGCCAAACCGCTGAAACTCGATCTTCAACCGTTGGATCTGGCCGCATTGACCGGAAGTTTTCTGGATTCTCACGGTGACCTGGCGAAAAGACGCGACCAGAAGTTCGAACTTGATATGGCGGCCTCGTCCGCTTCAATCCTAGGCGACAGGGACAGACTGCAGCAGATCTTCCTGAATCTGGCCCAGAACGCCCTTGATGCCACGCCGTCCGGCGGAACCGTCCGCTGGCGCGTCAGCAGCGATGACACGGCTCGTATAATGACAATACGGATTCGGAATCCGGGTGCGCCCATACCCGCCGATGTTCTTCCCCGGCTTTTTGACCCCTTCTTCACCACCAAGGCAAAGGGTACCGGCCTTGGATTGGGCATCGTCAAACGCATGATGGATGCCCACGGCGGTGAAATACAGATCGTCTCCAGTCTCGATACCGGTACAATTGTCACCCTTCAGTTTCCGCTCAACTGAGAGCGGGCACCGCACCTAGTGGGCCGCGCGGCCCACTGGGATCTGAACAAAAAAACCGATGGCGGGAAAAGTCCCGCCATCGGTTCGCATCTCATCCATTTCAGCCAACGGGCTGAAATGCGGGCTTTTTTCAGGCGGCCTCGGTTTGAGAGGTTGGCATCAGAGTC
>JAHEHQ010000036.1 GCA_024644505.1 Gammaproteobacteria bacterium | reverse complement strand
GCCATGCACCCCTACTACGCGATGCGCGCTGTCGGCGGCGCGATATTCCTGTTGGGTGCGGTGTTGATGCTCATCAATATCCTGATGACCGTCGCCAAGGCCTCATCCGAAGGCAGTGTGCAGCGTGCGCGCACTGCGACTGCAGCAGCTTAAGGGGGTCGGAACAATGTCAAAATACAGCACATCCGGCAAACTCCATACCTGGATGGAGAAGAATGTCTTCGCCATGTTCGTGGGTTTGCTCATCGTACTCTCCGTGGGCGGCCTGGTGGAGATCGTGCCGCTTTTCTACCTGAAGAACACCATGGAGCACAACCAGTTTCCTGAATTGGTTTGGCAGCGCCAGGAGGGGCAGACCCTCGCGGATCACAAACCCGGGGACGGCATGAGGCCCTACAAGGCTCTGGAACTGGCGGGCAGAGACGTCTATCAGCGCGAAGGCTGCTATCTTTGTCACTCCCAGATGATTCGTCCTTTCCGTGATGAGAAAGAGCGCTACGGCCACTACTCCCTGGCTTCCGAATCCATGTACGACCACCCGTTTCAGTGGGGCTCCAAACGCACGGGGCCCGATATCGCCCGACTGGGTGGCAAGTACTCAGATGACTGGCACCGCAAGCATCTCCGTGCACCCCGTTCCGTGGTACCCGAGTCCATCATGCCCAACTATCCCTGGCTGAAGGATACCCTGGTGAACGGCGAGACCATACAGGCGCACATGAAGGGAATGCAGATGATAGGGGTTCCCTATATCGATGCCGATATCGAGGCCGCCGCCGCGGAGGTCGAAGGCAAGACCGAGGAGGATGCCATGGTGGCCTACCTCCAGGTCCTGGGCACGATGACAAATCTGGACGAGAGCAAGGCCTACCGTGAATAGCCTTCGGGATTATTTCAACACGGATTGGGGGGCCATGACCGCCACCGACTGGTTTGGAACCATACTCACGGTGGTCATATTTCTCCTAATGGTAGGGCTATTTGTCTACGTCCTGCGTCCGAAGAACCGGGAAAAACTTGAGTCGAGAAAATACATCCCGTTGGACGAGGACGAAACAGTAATTAAGGGAGATAACAATGGCGGATAAAAATCCATTTCCGGGTGAAAACAATACCGGTCACTTTTGGGATGACAACCTGCGGGAGCTGGCCAACCCAGCGCCTCGTTGGTGGATGATCGGCTTCTGGGCATCCATCATCTGGGTCATCGTCTATAGCCTGATCTACCCGACCTGGCCGACCCTGGATTCCTTCACCAAGGGGTTAACGGGCTGGACCCAGATATCGGAATACCAGAAAGGTGTCGAGGAGGTCGAAGCACTGCGTGCCGAGTTCGAGGAAAAGATTGCCGGCATGTCAGCTTCGGATATCCTTGCGGATGAGGGGCTGTCTGCCTATACGGAAGCCTCGGCCAAGGTGCTTTTTGGTGATAACTGTGCCGGCTGTCACGGAAGCGCCGGCCAGGGTGGCCCCGGTTACCCCGTGTTGGTGGACGACAACTGGATCTGGGGGGGCACGGTTGAGAACATCGAACAGACGATAGTCCTTGGCCGCAAGCCCATTATGACCGCCTACGGAGAGATCCTAAAACCCGAAGAAATTGATGAACTGGCCCAGGCGATCGTTGAGCGCAAACCTATGTCCACCCCGTTATTCCTGCAAAAAGGCTGTATCGCCTGCCACGGAATGGATGGAAAGGGCATGTCGGTTCTGGGTTCTGCCAATCTTACCGACGCCATCTATCGCTTCGTGCCGGAAGGTGAGCAGACGCTTCTGGATAGTGTCAAGTACACCATCGCATTCGGCGTCAACGATCCTAATTCGCCCTCCGCCCGCCAGGCGGAAATGCCCAAGTTTGGTGACCGCCTCTCCAAGGAGGAGATCAAGAAATTGACGGTTTACGTTCACAAATTCGGTGGGGGGCAGTAACAAAGGGCTTCAGCGTGAATGAACCGGTCTGTCCCGGTAACCTGGCGGGACGGACCGGACAGAAAGAGGTATAAGTCATGATAGATTCTGTCGTAGTGGGTTCAATCGCTGCCGTAGCCATAAGTGTTGTGATCATTGTGTATCTGGTATTCAAGATCAAAGCACTGATGGACAAGGATGCCGAAGCCCATAAGAAGTAGGCAACCATTGCCTGGGTGGTAATTGGAAGGGGGAAGAGATTCCCCCTTTTTTCATGTGGCATAAGACGTTCTGAGTATTGATAATTCTCATTGTTTTGTGCAGGCGTGACAGTAGACTTTGTGCCAGACCGGCATGGTCGCCAACAGGGTGTGAATTTAAACCTTTGACGGCTGTCAGAATGTATCGATATTCACAGGAGACACACCGTTGACTGACGACCGTCAGGCAAAACAGGATGCTGCGGTAGACGAACTCTATGAAGAGGCGGCGCACTGGCATGTAAATACCGGTGACGAAACCATCCACGCCAAACGTATTCCAGGCAAATGGCGGAATCTCAAGTGGCTCTCCAATGCGTTGTGGCTGGTATTTTTCCTGGGACCTTTCCTGCGTTGGGGGGACAGGCAGGCTGTTTTGTTCGATATACCGAATCGGCAGTTTCATATTCTGGGAATAACAATCCTCCCCCAGGACTTCTGGATGCTCTCCCTGTTGCTGCTTTTCTTCGCCATTCTCCTCGCCGTGGTAACGGCACTGGCGGGAAGGGTGTGGTGCGGATTCTTCTGTTTTCAGACCGTCTGGACCGACATCTTCACCTGGATTGAGGAAAAACTGGAAGGTACGCCGCCGAAACGACGCAAGCTGGAAAAGGCCCCCCTCGATTTCACCAAGTTCCGGATCAAGGCGGTCAAGCACACCCTATGGATGGTCATAGGCCTGTTGACAGGAATGGCCTTTGTCTCCTGGTTTGTCGATGCCCGCAACCTGTGGATAGACCTGTTCACGTTCAACCTGGGCCCCACCGCCCTGATCACGATCGCGCTGTTCACGGCAGGCACCTACGCCCTGGCGGGTTTCCTGCGGGAACAGACCTGTTTCTGGCTTTGTCCCTACGCCCGCATCCAGGGCGTGATGGTGGACAACACCACGTCGGTGCCCACCTACGACTTCCACCGCGGCGAACCCCGGGGCAGGGTAAAGAAGGGACAGAAGGAGGAGGAGCGGACAACCGGCGACTGCGTGGACTGCAACCAGTGTCTGGCGGTCTGTCCCACCGGTGTCGATATTCGCCACGGTCAGCAGGAAGGCTGCATCACCTGTGCCCTCTGCATCGACGCCTGCGATGCCGTGATGCTGAAACTCGATCGCCCCGTTGGCCTGATCCGCTACGAATCCCTGGACAAACTCGATGGCAAGGAGGACCGGCCACTCCTGAGGCGGCCGAGGGTCTGGGTTTACACGGCAATACTCACGCTTGCCATTTCCGGGATCGCCTACGGCCTGTCCTCCCTGGATGCTATTGAAATCAAGGTCCTGCATTCGCGTCAGCCCCTGTTCGTTTTGCAGAGCGACGGCTCGATACAGAACAAGTACACCTTGAAAGTCCTGAACAAGACGACGGACGATATGGACGTCTCCATCAGTGCGAGAGGCCCCAAGGACCTGGTCATCGTGGGCGCGGAAGAACCGGTAAAGGCGCGTCATGGCAAAGTTACGCCCCGCACCGTGTTCGTGCGCGTGCCCCGTGAGCATGTATTGGAAGAGACCCGGCCCATCGTATTCCGGGCCGAAGGCAGGGACAAGGATGGCCAAATCTTCGTCAGTGAGCGGGAAAACGTCTTCATTGGCCCCAAACCTTAGTCGCGAGTATCTGATCTACCATGCCCAACAGACAGCCTGCGTGGCGTAATCCCTGGGTGATCACCTGGGTAACGATACTCCTGGCCTTTATCCTGATCAGTGGAATCAGGATATTTCTGGCAGTGCAGACCAATCCCGGGCTGGTTGATGAAAACTATTACGAAAGGGGACAAAGTTACGAAAAAGAGCGCCTGAGCCGGATGGCACGTGATCCTGGCTGGCAGATGCGCATAAAGGCCCCTGATTTTATAGACATCGCGGTTCCCGTGGTTTTCGATTTTGAGGTGAAAGACAAACAGGGGCACCCCGTCACACCCGATGAGGTCACCTTTTATGTCTATCGTCCTTCCGATGTGAAACAGGATTTTTCCCTGCCAATGGAGAAAGTCGGGGAGGGGCGTTATCGAATCGAAGCCAGTTTTCCGCTGCTGGGAGTATGGGATATCCTGGTAAGCGTCAAGAACGGTGAAGACGAGTACAATGTTCCTTACCGGTTCAGCGCCGGTGTGAAATAGAATAGGCGGTATTCTTGCCGCCTGTTGGCTCGCCAGGCCCAGCCGGCTTTTGCCTGCTTGAACTCAGATCTCCATTGAATCCCAATCCCTTCCGTCCATGAACAGCACCGCTGACACAGTACCCTCAGCAGAGACGCACTGTTATCACTGCCACCTGCCCACAAATGACTCGAACAGGGTGATGGGTGACATCGAGGGAGAACAGCAGGAGTTCTGCTGCACCGGCTGCAAATCCGTATGCCGTGCAATATATGATGCCGGACTGGAGGGTTTCTACCAACGTACACCGGAAGGCGCATTGCTTGGACCGCCTCCGGAATTGCCCAAAGAACTCGCCCTGTATGATCTGGAGGAAGTTCAGGAAGAGTTTGTGGGAGATTTAGGCGAGACCCGGGATATCCATCTTCTCGTGGAAGGCATTCACTGCGCCGCCTGTGTCTGGTTGATCGAACACAGCCTGCAGTCGATGCCGGGCATTCCCGAGGCCAGGGTCAACCTTTCCGGCCGCCGTCTTCACGTGAAATGGGACAACAGCCGCCAGAAGCTTTCCTCCATTATTCAACGACTGGGACAGATCGGGTACGCGGCGACACCCTATGACCCGGACACGGCGGAGGAGCGTCTGAACCGCGAAAACCGGAGCCTTCTGTATCGGCTGGCCTTTGCCGGTTTTACCATGATGAACCTGCTGTGGGTTTCCATCGCACTCTATTCCGGGGCCGACAAGGGGGAATTTCGAAGTCTGTTTCACTGGGTCGGATTTGCGCTTGCCACACCCACAATCATCTATTCCGGCTATCCCTTCTTCAGGGGTGCCTGGGTGGGCGTTCGCAGACTCCGCGCGGGCATGGATCTACCCATAGCCATCGGTGCCAGCATCACCTATCTCTATTCCCTCTATATCACGCTCACCGGTTCCACCACCGGTGAAGTCTATTACGACACCGTGGTCAACTTTCTGTTCGTCATCCTGGTCGGCCGATATCTCGAGGCCATATCCAAACGCCAGGCGGTGGCCTCCACCCAGCGGCTGCTTGACCTTCAACCCAGGGTCGCGACGGTAGTGCGCCAGGGAAAAGAACAGATCGTACCTATTCGAACCGTCAGGCCGGGAGAGACTGTTCTGGTGAAGCCTGGCGAACATATACCGGTGGACGGCCTGGTTACGGAGGGCCAGAGCAGCGTCGATGAATCCATGCTCACCGGCGAGTCACTGGGCATAAAAAAGCAGCCGGGTGCCCGGGTTTCAGCGGGGACCATCAATGGCCAGGGGATGCTGCAGATCCGCACCGAAGGTCTGCTGAAGGATACCGCGCTTGGGCGTATCATCCGACTGGTGGAGGAGGCGCAATCGAGCCGGGCCCCGATTCAATCCCTGGCCGACCGCATCGTGCCCTGGTTCGTTACCGTCACCATCGGTCTCGCCGCAGTGACCTTCCTCTGGTGGATGGAAACGGATTTTGAGACGGCTTTGATGGCCGCCACCGCCGTGCTGATCATCACCTGTCCCTGTGCCTTCGGGCTTGCCACGCCCATGGCAATCGCGGTTGCCTCCGGACTCGGGGCAAGGCATGGCATCCTGATCAAAAACGGGGAGGTGTTGGAAAAGCTCTCTAACATCGATCACTTCATCTTCGACAAGACGGGAACCTTGACCGAGGGGAGGATGTCGGTGACTTCCGTGCAAACCCCACAGGCCTGCTGGGTTCCTACAGACGAAGCGATACCGGACGGGTTGTCCGGAATGCTGATTGCTCTGGCGGCGCTGGAACGCTATTCAGAGCATCCCGTTGCACGGGCTCTGATTGAGCTTGCGGACCGCCTGCCGGGCTCAGAAAACCCACCCGAGGTCAGAGGTTTCGAGTATCGGGCAGGCTTCGGCGTGGGGGCCCGGGTTGGCGGGAAGCAGATACTGGCCGGCACGCCGGAGTGGCTCGATTTACGACAAGTCAGTCGAAATCCGGCATTCGACACAGAGGCCGGGAAACTGGGTGCATCGGGGTCGAGCACCCTGCGCCTGGCCGTTGACGGTATTGAGCGGGCATTGATTGGATTCGAGGATCCCATCCGGGAACAGGCATCATTCCTTCTGCAGTCTTTGAGGCGGGAGGGCATAAGATTGACGCTGTTGAGCGGTGACCGAAAAAACACGGCAGAGGTTATTGCCGGCCGCCTGGGCGGTATGGAGGTTATTGCGGAGGTGCTGCCGGAACAAAAGGACAGGATCGTGGGTGAACTCCAGGCGGGAGGCCACCAGGTGGCCATGGTGGGTGATGGCGTCAATGACGCCCCGGCCCTCGTTCGGTCGGATGTGGGTATCGCCATGGGGTCGGGTACCGATGTCTCCATCGCCAGCGCCGATATCGTATTGATGAGCGGTGATCTTGACAAGGTGCGTCTGGCATCAGCCCTTTCCCGCAGGACGCTGCGGACAATTCGCCAGAACATCGGGATTTCCATCACCTACAACATCATCATGGTTCCACTGGCGATTGCCGCCATGATTACCCCGTTGGTCGCAGCTGTTTCCATGCCGGTCAGCTCACTGCTGGTGATCGGCAACGCGGCGCGCATCAGGACACTGTTTCGCAATCGTTGAAAAGCCCAGACTTAAGATGCATGCCTGGGTATCCGATTGAGTTAGAATAAGGTCAAATTATAGGCAGTAATCCCGGGCGTAGGGTCGAATTTCTCCGACCATCGGCCGTCATCGGCCGAATGAACTCGGCCCTGCCGAAACCCCGGTATCCAATGCGATACTGCATCGAGATAGACCTATGGACGTGATCTATGGACTGATCCCCGGAATGATTCTCCTGGGGCTGGTGGGTGTGGCCATCTTTTTCTGGGCTGCCAGAAGCGGGCAGTTCGATGACCTGGAGGGCGAGGCCAATCGAATCCTCATGGATGACGATCTGCCACCGACCCGGGCACCGGATGCAAAACCGGAAGTCCCCGAAAGCCCCGGAGAACAACCCCCAAAGAAAAGCGATTAGCCCTCTGTTTCACTGGAATATGAGCTCTCAGCCCCCTTTTGAGTCGCTTGCAAGGCTGCTTGAATGCCTGCTTACCTACTACAGGACCTCAGGATCTGCGCAGGCGGAGTCGGGTTCCCTATCGGAACAGGCCCTGATCTATGGGACTACACTGTTGCGCCGACGGAGACTCAGGCGGGAGGGATGGCGAATCCCTACACAACTGGTGGTCATCGGCCCAACCCAGTCCGGAAAGAGCACACTGGTCAATCTGCTTCTTGGAATCGAGGCTGCGGAGGCAAGTCCCCTGGCGGGACATACCCGTTATCCCCAGGGCTTTACCGCCAGCGGGAAAGGCGCGGTCATACAGGAGGAACTGACGAAACTGCTGCCCGGCTGGACACCCGTACCCACCGGCCCGAACGACCAGAATCGCGCAAACATCTTTTCCCTGAGTGATCTCGGCAACTGCGAAACCCGCTTATCCGGTCGATCGACAATATGGGATTCGCCGGATTTCGATTCGGTCAATTCCCGGGAATACCGCGATATGGTACCGGTAATCTGCGCAATGGCGGATATTCTGATACTGGCTGTCAGTCGCGAAAAATACGCCGATCAAAGTGTGTGGCGGCTGTTGAACCTGATCGCACCGGTGGGAGCCCCTCTGATCATCTGTCTCAACAAGACTTCGGGTCCGGAGGCAGAACAGCTGCTCGCATCCATGAGCGACCGCCTCGAGCAGGCGTCGATCCCATATACTGCTCTGTTGACACTTCCCTACGTGGCTGATGGACAGCAGATGCTCTGGGAAACCGGTGAGGCTGAGGTGATCAAAGCCCGGATATCCGGATTGCTTGACCATGCCGGTTTCGAAGTCGGGGATCGACGCCTGGCGTCACTGCTGAATCGCCACTGGTCCGAGTGGATCCAGCCGGTGCGGCGGGAACACGCGGCAGCTGGCAAATGGGAAACCCTGGTGGACGAAGAGCTTGGGCAGTTCATGGAGCTTTACCGGCTGGACTATCTGAACAACCCCGACTATGCCGATACGATGCAGCGGACCATCGTTCAGCTGCTCGAGCTTTTGGAGATACCGGGCATCGCCGGTGCCCTGATTCAGATGCGCAAGGTGCTCACCTGGCCGGCACGCAAGGCTCATAACGTCTACCGGAAAAAGTTCCCGGAAAAAAAGCCCGGTGGAAAAGCGCATGAGGTCAAGGTGATCGAGGAGGGCAGCACCCATCTCCTCGCCAGACTCCGGCAACAGATATCGGGGCAGATTACGGGGGAACCACGGGTAACGATCGCGTGGTGGTCGAATCTCGATCTTAGACTCAAGCAGGACTGCGACGATATCGAGGCAGCCCTCCTCAATGAAATGAATACCTATCAGACTGAATTTGACGAAGAGATCAAACGAGCCGGCAGACTGTTGTTCGAGCATCTCAAGCAGCATCCGTTGACCCTGAACGGTCTGCGTGCGGCAAGAACCACAACCGATGCCGCCGCCCTGCTGCTCGCGATAAAGACCGGGGGCATCGGCTTGAATGACCTTCTGCTTGCCCCGGCCATGCTCTCATTCTCCTCCCTGCTTGCCGAGGGTGCGGTGGGGCAATACATGACACAGATAGAAAATGACCTGAAAAAGTCACAGCTCACCGCAGTGACTGAGCGGCTGGCCTACGGGATTCTGCGAAAAAGGTTGCTGGAACTGCCGGCCCTGATGTCCCAGGAGGGCTGCTGTGCAGTTTCGACTCAGTGGCTGGCGGATGCAGAAAACCAATTGGCGGCATTGCAGGGAGCTTGAGGGTTCATGCGTAACCAATGAAAGGCAGATACGAACAAGACCTGCTCGCCCTGGAGTCATGGGCGCAATCGTCGAACCAGGCCGGCTGGCTTCCGCAAACGGAGCTGGCTGCACTGGACAGGCTCGAAAGGCAACAGGCGGAGGCGCTGTTTGCCCAGCAGGGGCAACGTCCGCTCATCGTGGCCTTTTTCGGAGGTACGGGCGTCGGAAAGAGCAGCCTGTTGAATCGGCTGGCCGGTCTGGATATTGCCAGGGTCGGCGTGGAACGCCCGACCTCGCGAGAGGCCACCCTGTATCTGCACCGGGATTACCGGATCGGTAATCTGCCGGAAGAGCTGCCGGTGGATGAGACCCGTATCGAGTATCACGACGATGACAGTCGCAGGCTGATTGCCTGGCTGGACATGCCTGACATCGACAGTGTGGTGGAGCAACACCGCCAACTGGTGGAAGCCTGGCTGCCCTATGTGGATTGGCTGATCTACGTGGTGAGCCCCGAGCGCTATCAGGACGACCTCGGTTGGCGGTTTCTGCAGCAGCGGGGCAATCGGCACTCCTGGCTGTTTGTCATCAACCACTGGGATCAGGGAACTGAGGCCCAGGCAGACCAATTGTACGAGCGTTTGATAACTGAGGGATTCAGCGAACCCAGGATACTGCGCACCTGTTGCCTGCAGGATTCGCAGCCGGATGAGTTTTCCAGGCTTGAGGAGACCGTAAATCAGGCGATCCGCAGCTACGGTCTGGAGCTTTTGCAGCAGCTGGGCATGCAGGCGCGGCACAAAGAGCTGAACCTGCTTGCCGCACGTTATGCGGCTGTTCTCGATTCATGGCGCCTCGAAACCTTGCAGGCACCCTGGCAGAATAAATTGGATCAACATCTGGAAGGAATGGGCAATGAGCTTTCGCTCAATGCCGATCTCGTTACCCAACCCCTAAAAGGCAACCAGAACCCGGGTTTCCGCAAGACCGGACCGTCGGCGGAGACGCTGCAGCAGCTGCCTGATCAACTGCCGGCGAATGTCTGGAACCGGCGCATCGACATCAGGATGGATACCCTGATACTGGATTTACAGCAGCTGTTGCAGGACCGGGGGATTCCAGTGTCCCTTGTAGAGAAGGCCTTTGACGGTTTCGGGGTACGCGCCCTGCGCGAGAGATTTCTGGAGCAAAGCGGTCAATCGATCGCTACGGCAGTGGCAAGGCCGGGAACCATCCTCACGAGAGGATTGAGTCGGTTGCTCAACTGGCTGACCTGGCTACTCCCGCTGCTGGCCTCTGTGTGGGCCATCGTGCACCTGGTAACCGGTTTCTATGGGGGAACGAGATACGGCGAGGCGTTTCTGGGTATCGATTTTGCCGTGCACGCGCTGCTGCTGATCCTGTTGTCCTGGCTCATACCCTGGTTGCTGTCGCGTCGCCTCGAGCCGTCCCCGGCGGCTTCAGCGGGCAGGGGTTTGAAACGGTCTATTGGCAGGTACCTCGACGATACCCGGAAAGAGGGCGGGCAACTCCTGCAGCACATGATCCAGGATCTGCAGGATCAGCAGGCAGGTCTGGCGTCTATCAGGGACAGGATGGAAAAAGATGCTCCCGTGTCTGCGCCATTGTCGGGCTCGGGTGGTGGTTCACAGACAGAACCTATGCCGCCTGCCTGACAGCGATTCGCCCCCCATCGGGCAAGATAGTAACGCTTGCTGTCATCTTGTTGGGATGTGATGATTGAGCTGGTGGGCCGCGCGGCCCACTAGGATCTGAGGGACGGAGGTTCGATCAATCATGCATAAAGCTGCCTACATGCTTGTCCTGGCTTTTCTCGGTATATCGGTACTGATCACCGGTTGCAGCGGAGCCCGCGTGATGATGCCTACGCCCAATGTGTATCTCGATTCGGAGCAGGATGTGTATGCAGACCTGTCCGCACCGCTCAAGAGCACTGAAGTCCCGCTGTTCTATATCACGGATCGAGCCCCTGAACAGGATGAAGAGGGCAACCTAAGATACGGTTCCGGACGCTCCAACTCCCTGGCCTTCGGTAAGACCGTGGTGGATCTCGGCGTCGACATCACATGGGATAAACTGGTTGAGGCAAGTCGAACCCAACAGCGGCTCAAGCCGGTCAAGCTCAAAGTGAGCGCAGTCACCGAGCTCGTGCGTGGCCCGAATACGCCGCTGCCTTTCTCGGTTGTCGATGGCAAGATCGTCGAGGATGCCAACTTCGCCGAGCAACGCGACGCGGCGGCCGAGGTGTTTCGCAGCACACTGGTGAGGCAGCTCGAATTAACGCCGCGCAAGGAGGTGTTTCTATTTGTCCACGGCTACCATAACACCTTCGATGACGCCGCCTTTGCCATGGCCGAGTTCTGGCACTTTCTCGGACGCATCGGGGTGCCGGTCATCTATACCTGGCCTGCGGGTTACCCCGGCATCTTCGGCTATACCTATGACCGCGAGTCCAGTGAGTTCACCGTCTACCATCTGAGGCAGGTTCTCGGTTTTATCTCGAGCTTCCCGGAGGTCGAAAGGGTCCACATCATTGCGCACAGCCGCGGCACCGATATTGCTGTCGCCGCGCTGCGTGAACTTACCATAGCGGCACGCGCTGCAGGGGTCGACCCTGTGGAAAAATACAAGATCCACAATTTTGTCCTTGCCGCACCGGATCTGGACTTGCAGGTGGCGACGCAGCGGATCGGGGGCGACAAGCTGGCCTTGAGTGTCAACCGCTTTACCATTTACAGCTCACCGGCGGACAAGGCCATCGGCGTCGCCAGCCAGCTGTTCGAGAGTCCCCGCGGACGTTTAGGCACCGTTGAACTGGAAGATCTGGACGAAACCCTGAGAATGTCGATGCAATCCGCAATGAAACAGTTGCCTGCACGCTTTGCGATCATTAACTTCGCCGGTGCCGCGGATACCGGGAAATCGCAGCGCGACCGGTACGGTCACAGCTACTTTCGCGACGCCCCGACGGTAAGCTCTGATCTGGTGCTGATGCTGCGCGACGACCTCGATCCCGGCGCTCCCGGGCGACCGCTGGAGAAAGTCGGTCTACGATTCTGGAAGATCCCACCGGGTTATCCTGATGTGCCGCCTGCTCAATAGACCCCCGGATCTGGGTGCTCGATTTTTCCATATCGCGTCGTCGGGTTTATCGGTGCATGGTGCAGGTCCGGCTGTTTTCCGCTCTCCCATAGAACAATCGCAGCCATTGTTTCCCCCGTTCAAAGAGAGCGGTCGGCGCACGAACAGCCCCAACAGCATATGAGAGGCTACA
>JAHEHQ010000314.1 GCA_024644505.1 Gammaproteobacteria bacterium | reverse complement strand
GGAGTGACGTATACATAATCGCAGAGATTGAGATTGTTGTCCGGCACCAGGCCGTCACCATCGATTGGCAGAGGTATCACATGGGAACTCTTTAGGGAAAAGATATTTCGGGCGTCCACATAGCCGGGGTCTTCGATTCCGACAACTGTCGATTCGTCCGTCATCAGGTCTGACAGAATGTACAGGGCCTGCTGTGCCCCCAGGGTGACGAGAATCTCATCGGGAGACGCCCATACCCCACGGCGGGGCAACAAGCGGGCCCGGATCTGTTCGATCAGGGACGGGTTGTCTTCGTCGAAGCGGTCGGGAGTGGCTTTCTGAATCTCCATTACACTCAGAGCCTGTCGGCAGCAGTCTCTCCAGTCGGCGATTGGAAAAAGATCAGGATCCAACTGGCCGTAGATGAAAGGGTAGGGATATTTCTTCCAGTCTCGCGGTTTGGATATATTGCGCTGAGCAGAAGGCCTCAGCTTGATATATCTCTTCAAATCGGGTTGATCGGCATGGCTGATCTGCTCGCCCGGTTGAACCGATACCCGCCCGCTCAGGGCCGCTTCGTTCACGTAGTGGCCGCTGCGTTCCCTGGGTATCAGATAGCCTTCGTCCACTAACTGCTGGTATGCAAGAACTGTCGTATTACGGGACACACCCAGCTGTGTGGCAAGTTCGCGGGATGACGGAAGGGGATGGTTAACGGGAATTTTCCCATCAAGAATTGCCGAGACAAGCTTTTCCCTGAGCTGGCGTTGCAGTGTGCCCTTGCGGTCGAAGGAGAGCTGAAAAAGCTGACTCCACATCATCTCATCCGGTCGACTCGGCATAGGGAAAACGCCCGCTGTTGCTTATTTTAGGTGGACACCCTGAACCGGGTGGATCCGACTGTGCTGCATCGGATCCCCCGCGCTAAATCGTTATTATTAGTATGGATATAAGCTAAGACTAGCATATCCTGTTGTTAGCATAAATGATTCCCGCTGCCGACGCAGCGAATGGGATGGGTATGCGACACCGGTTTCGTGTGTCTGCGACCACTGGCATCATAACCGGCCGCCCTCTGGCTCTATCCCGATCCTGCGATTCGTTCTAATTTTGCCCCCAGAATAGACATTCCTGCGTATAAATAACAGGATAGTCCGGTTGGTCCGGGCCATCGGAGGTCGATACAGGCGGCTTCGGGCGGGCTGGTCGGATGGAAGGGTGGGATCTTTTTTTGCCGTACTACAACGCGGCCTGACCGGAGGTGAGGATGAAAAATGACGTAGAGGGAATCAGCTACGCTGAGGTCATCAACGATGACAGGAACAATGTCTGGCACCACCTGGTTCAGCACCGGCCCTTCGAGGAGTCCGGTCCCATGGTTGTGGTGGAGGGCGAGGGTATGCGCATCAGGGATGCCAAAGGCAAAGAGTACCTTGATGCAACCTCGGGTGGCCTATGGACGGTCAACATTGGCTACGGCCGGGAAAGCATGGCCAGGGCGGTTCATGATCAGCTGCTCAAGATGTGCTATTTCGCCAATACTGCCGGTAATGTGCCGGGAGCCCTTTTTGCTGAAAAGCTGATCGAAAAAATGCCGGGAATGGGGCGTGTCTATTTCTCCAACTCCGGGTCAGAGGCCAACGAAAAAGCCTACAAGATGGTACGGCAGATTGGCGCATTGAACAGCGACGGTGTAAAACACAAGATCATATTTCGGGATCGTGATTATCATGGCACCACCATTGCGGCGCTCAGTTCCACCGGCCAGTTCGAGCGAAGAAACCAGTACGGTCCTTTCGTGCCCGGCTTCGTGGAGTTCCCGAACTGCTGTTGCTATCGTTGTCCTTTCGGCAAGGAGTACGGCAGTTGCAACATCGAGTGTGCCCACGCCCTCGAGGACACCATACTGCGGGAAGGCCCGGATACGGTTGGCGCGGTTGTGTTGGAACCGATCACCGCCGGCGGGGGCGTTATTCCCCCGGTCCCCGAATACTTCCCCATCATCTCGGAAATCTGCAGGAAGTACGATGTGTTGCTGCACATCGACGAAGTGGTGTGCGGTCTTGGCCGCACCGGAAAATGGTTCGGTCATCACCACTACGACTGTAAACCCGATATCGTGACCATGGCGAAAGGCGTGGCGAGCGGTTACGCCGCCATCTCCTGCACCGTGACCACGGAAGCGGTTTTCGAAAAATTCAAGGCGGATCCCTCTGACCGCATGCACTATTTTCGTGATGTCAGCACCTTTGGCGGTTGCACGAGCGGCCCGGCCGCGGCACTCGAGAATATACGCATCATCGAACAGGAGAACCTGCTGCAGAACGTGAACGATATGGGTGTCTATCTCATGGAGCGCCTGCATGAACTCAAGGACAAGCACGAGGTTATCGGGGATGTCCGGGGAAAGGGCCTGTTTGTCGGTATGGAGTTGGTCAAGGACCGGCAAACCAAAGAACCGGTGGACGAGTCTGTTTCCATGCGGGTCGCCGCGGATTGCGCGTCACAGGGTGTTCTCATCGGACGCACCAACCGGAGCTTCCGGGAATTCAACAACACCCTGGCGTTGAGTCCGGCCCTGATCGCCGCCAAAGACGATCTGGATGAGGTTGTGGCGGCTTTGGATACGGCCTTTACCGGACTGTCCTGATTCCCGCTGGTTGGTGAGCCACCTCGCGGGATCTTCCCGAGGTGGCTTTCTCCTGTTCCAACGAATCAACTACGACTCCTGCGTCATCTATCGGGCATGAGTCTATGAAAATGTGTCCAGGCCCCTTCCGATATCCGCCGATCAATAGATGGCCCGCAGCAGGCCCAGGACGGACAGCACTATCAGGAGCGTCAGCGTGAATCGCCGCAGAGAACTTACGCGGCTGCGTCCGAACTGACGGCTCCCGAGGGAAATGCCGATAAACAGCGGGATCAGGAAGATTCCACCTCGGACAAAGGTGTCCACTGCGACCAGCCCGTGTGAACCTGCCAGCGAGGCAGAATAGATATCGGTTGCCAGGAACAGCGCAACCAGCGTAGCCCGGGACACCGCGGGGTTTAACGAGGTGGAGAGAAAAAAGACCACAACGGCAAGACCACCGGTGGCCGCCGCCCCGGTCATGGTGCCGGATACCGCGCCTGCGGTTAAGATCCAGCCTCTGCCGTTACCGTCGCGGATACTGAACCCGAGTCCGATCAGGATGCTGGCAGCGAGTATCAGCGTCGAGATCAGAATGCGCATCTCGGTCTCCGGCAGACTCGCGAGCAAATAGACACCCAAAGGGATGCTGAAGGCCGACCCCAGCAGCAGCCAGCCAAGGCGATACCAGTCGATATGCCTCCAGACCGACGGAAGCATGTGCGTGCTGGCAACAATCTCCAACAGCAGGACCATCGGAACGACTTCGGCCGGCGTCAGCCAAAGTGACAGACCAAGTACGACCAGCGCGGAAAACCCAAACCCGGTGTAGCCGCGGATGATGGCTGCGAGAAAGACTACGATCAGGGCATAGGTGAGTTCGAACGGGCTGAGGCCGGCAATATCCATCCTTCAGAGGGCCTTCCGGTGACAGCGTTACAGGAGCGGGTGTGTGATTGCGCGGGGAATGATACGGGAGATCGTTTTTGCAGATCCCCCGTATCAGTGAGTGGGTACACCAGCCGATGGATCAGACGTAATCCTTGTATTTCTCGAGATAGCGCACAGGTTTGCTCAGGGCATCGCGGCGGAAGGGGTCTCCCAACTCACGGGTGCACATGACTTCGATGATAGTGGTTTTTCCGTCGTTCATCTGCCGGTCCACCGCTTTCTTTAATGCAGGGCCTACATCCTCCAGGTTGTTCACCACGACACCCTCGGCGCCCATGGCCCGGGCAATGCCGGCG
>JAHEHQ010000313.1 GCA_024644505.1 Gammaproteobacteria bacterium | reverse complement strand
GGCCACGGCCTCCGCCTGCACGAGCATGCTGCCCATACCCATGATCAGGTAGTCGGCATCTTCCGTGCGATAGCCCATTACCCTGTGATAGCGCCTGCCGGTGAGTTCATAAAACTCATCCATACAGCGATCGGTTATGGCGGGTATATGCTCGAAGAAGTAGGGTCGCTGGGCGGCCACGGCCTGCATATAGGCATCCTGATTCTGCACACAACCGGAAATGGCGGGATTATCCACATCCCACACCAGGGGAATGCGGCGCCGCTTCACTCCAAAAAGCATACGTTGCGCCGGTGTCGGACATTCGATCTCGTCATCAGGGCGGCCCAGGTACTCGGCGATCAACTCGCGCTCGGGCACAACCACCGACTCGATGACATGGGTGGTGAGAAAACCATCCTGCCCTACTGCACCGGGGTTCAGAGAGAGTTCCGCGATCTTGCGTGAGATGACGTTCAGATCCGCCGCCTGCTGTGCGCTGTTGCCCAGTACCTGGAAAAAACCCACGTCATCGATGGCAAAATAGTCATCATGAGCGGCATGCACATTCAGGCTGGTTTTGGTAATGGCGCGACAGCCGATATTAAGGATATAGGGCAGTCGTTTGCCAACGGCACCGTAGAGGGATTCGTGCATGTAGACGATCCCCTGACCGGAAGAGAAATTGGTGGCGCGCAGCCCCGTCATGGCCAATCCCGCAGTCACGCTCGCCGCCGCGTGCTCCCCCTCGGGTTCGATGAAAATCAGCGGTCTGCCGGAGATGTTGAGGTGGCCTTTGGCCGTCTCCTCAGCCCAGTACTCACCCATCTGGGTCGAAGGCGTGATCGGGTAGGCGCCCGCAGCGTCACTGGCTTCGCGTTCACACATGATCACCGCACCGTTGCCGTCGGTTGACATGAGTATCCCGGGATACTTGAACTGTTTGTTCTGCGTTTTTCTCATCATAACCAATTTCTCTCGCTGCCTGTTTCAGGGCCTGTTGACACGATGCGGTTATCCCCTTGGCAGAGGCTCCATGCGGAGGATCTTCTTGGCGCCCAGTCCTTTGTGCGTCTTTTGATCCTCCATCCAGACGATGGCCCCCGTCGGGCACCGCTCGATAGCCACCTTGGATGCAAGTTCATTCTTCGAATAATCGATGACCGCAAGATTGGCCTCCATCTGTATCAGGCCCTCGGGCGCATCCGCGATACAGCGGGCGCATGCGGTGCAGGCCACCTCACAGTCATGCTCGGCTTCGTCCCCTTCGGAAAGGCTCTTGCAGGCCACCCAAAGTTTGTGGGTGACCGGCTGGATGGAAAAAAGATCCTTTGGACATACGTCCACGCAGTCGCTGCAGGCCACGCAATGGTCCTCGTTGACCACCGGCAGACCGTACTTGTTCATATGGATGGAATCGAACTCGCAGACGGTTTCGCAATCGCCCAGCCCAAGACAGCCCCAGGTGCAGCCTTTGCCGCCACCCGAGACAAGTGCCGCGGCCCGGCACGACTTCATACCTGAGTACTCGGCCCGGAAATAGGCGACATGGGCACCGCCGGCACAAGCCAGCCGGGCAACCCGCTTGGTATGGTCACCGAGTTCGACACCGAGAAACTCGGCGATCTCCTCGGTCATTGCCTGGGAATTGGGTGTGCAAAGGGCAGGATCGACTTCCCCCTTGACCAATGCCTCCGCAAAGGGTCGGCAGCCGGGTTTCCCGCAGGCGCCGCAATTGGCGTGGGGAAGCATCTCCTCGACCTCTTCGATACGGGGATCCTCGTAGACGTAGAGTTTGCGGTTTGCCAACGCAAGAACGGATGCCAGAGCAATGCCCAGGCAAAGCATGAACCCTGCGGCGCCGGCAACATCGAGATACGCCATTGGCCCGATACCTCCACCTGTCGAAACATCCGCCTATGAGATTGATTATGATTCTTATTTACCATAATACCTACATGGTATTAGGGAAAGTACCAATCTCTGATTATTTAATCAATGGGAACTTATATTCTTATTTAGCCGTGCAAATATTCGCATGGGATCGTTTACCGGGGCTTGCCGGATCACTTCCTGTACCCAGTGTCTTGGACCATAACCAATTTATTCAATATTTCAATTATCTTGATTTTCACTATTAAGAAAGCAAATATAAGTCCAATGGCATCCCCTACCCCGGTCTATTACAGGCAAAACCGGCTCAAGCAGCTGAGAGCGTTTTGTCATGCCGCGCATACCGGGAGTGTCAGCGAGGCCGCGGAAAAGATTTTTCTCAGCCAGCCAACCGTGTCTCTTCAGATTCAGGCCCTGGAAAGAGAACTGGATACGGTGCTATTTGAACGCCGGGGGCCGAAAATACGGCTGACCCCCCAGGGGGAGATACTGCTGAAGCTGGCCCTGCCACTCGTGGAGGGGATGGATAAGCTCCACGAAACCTTTGCGGCGCAGCAGGGACTGCTCGAATCCGGGGAACTCAATATCGCCGCAGGGGAATCGACCATACTCAATGTGATCCCGGAACCGCTGAAGCGGTTCTCTCACCGTTATCCGAAGATCGTGGTGAGACTGCAAAACGTGACAGGGGGACGTGACGGCTTGTCCAGATTGCGGGCAGACGAAGTGGATTTCGCGGTCGGTGCCATGCCGGACATCCCCGAGGACATCATCTACAAGCCTCTGGTCACCTATTCGCCGGCGCTCATCGTGCCCTTGAACCATCCTCTCGCCGAGAAAGGCTCTGTGACCCTGGAAGACGTGAGCCCTTATGAATTGATCCTGCCCTCTCCAAACCTGACCACCTGGCGCATGGTGGACCTGGTGTTCCGTCAGCACGAACTGACCTTCCGCTCCAATCTCGAGGCCGGCGGTTGGGAGGTGATAAAGCGATACGTGGAAATGGGGATGGGTATCTCCATCGTGACAGACCTGTGCCTCAGGGGTGACGAAAAACTGGTCAGGTTCCCATTGGACAAGTACTTTCCGAGGCGTACCTACGGGGTGGTACTGCGACGAGGAAAATACCTGTCACCCCAGGCACGAAAATTCATCGACATCATGGAAGACCATTACGCCGGGAAGGAGTGAGCGGGCAAGTTTACTCACCCAATTCGAGCTGTACCTCGATTCGCTGATCCTGTGCAACCAATCGTTTCCGCAACACGCTGACTTTGACATGATCGCCCGGAGACTTGTCCAGCAAGGCTATCCTGATATCAGACATACTCTGCACCGAAACACCATCCAGCTTTTCGATCAGGTCATTTTTCTTCAATCCTGCCTTTGCCGCAGCACCATCGGACACCATTTTATCGATCTGCATGCCCTTCTCTGCCGGGATCAGAAACACGCCCATCATCCCACGCTTCGGAAGTTCCGCCGGTTCGGGATAGACCACGAAATCCGCAACACCAGGCCTGACGGGTATGTTGTCTGCCGGCAGCAGAATGGAGAAATGCTCCGGCAGGCGGCGATGCACCCGGGAAGGAATGCCGGACCCGAACATCAGATGACCCGAACCCGCCAGCACCACCATTCGCTTGCGGGGATTCGCCTTAAGATAGTCGGCCGCCTGTTCCGCCATCCCCTCGTCCCACAGCAACTGCACATCCTCAAATCGATCGAAATCCCGGCTTTCACTGTGCGGATGCTGGGAAAATACCTTGCGCAGCCGCTCACGATAGGCCAGGTCCGACCTGTCTATCTCTGAAGGAATCATGGATCTCTCTTTTTCATTCAGACCGTTGATTCCCACAGCAGAGGCCCTTCCGGTGAGTTCCCTTGGCAGATTCAGGGCAATCAGCGGAATACGGTTGTGGCGGGCGAATTCCAGAATCGGCCGGTACAGCCTGTAGTCATACTGCCAACGCTCATACCATTCGCTCCGCG
>JAHEHQ010000312.1 GCA_024644505.1 Gammaproteobacteria bacterium | reverse complement strand
GGTGGATATGGTCAACAACTGGCGTATCGGCAGAGAACAGGAGGGACGGGGACTTTTGTTGCTGCTGGTTGAAGACCGCAAGCAGATCAAGCTTGAAGTGGGCTACGAGTTGGAAGATGTTTTCACCGACGCATTCAGCGGGTATGTGGAAGATATTCAGCTTGGTCCCTACTATCGCTCCGGGGATGTGGGTACCGGCATGATCGCCGTGATGGAGATGCTGGAACAAAGGGCCCAGACCAGGCAGTTGGGGGAATATACCACTGTACAGATCGCACGGGCGGACGCAGCGCTTCTGGCAGGTGGTGCGGGGGCCGCACGTAATCTGGAGCGCTATAAACAACCGGGGGCAGACGGGGGGGCTTCCCAAAGTTCCGGTCAGGGTGCCCGGTCGCCGGAAGAGGCTTGGGAGATCATGCTTGCCAAGTGGTCCGGTGATGGGAAGGCGATCCCGGTGGATATCTACACCCGCATGACCCGTCTTGCCATGGGTGATCCCAACAACCCTGATCCCCGGACACTGGATTCTCTGGACCACTGGCGTGATGCCGGTTATCAGATACTCAACGACGGCGATTATGCCGTGATCTGGTTTGGGGCAATCGACGGTTGGGAAAACGCACCCTTCCTGTTCTGCAACGACGGTGATGGCTGGAAGTTCGACATCGTTCACCAGCGCAGGCTGGTTGTGATGTCGCAGGCACCGAAGTGGCAGGTGTCCCAGGGACCCTATCCCTATGTGGCCAGGATGTACAAGGCCCGACAGTCAACGGGAAAGGATCTTCCCCTCAGGAGAGGTGATCTTTACCGCTGTACCGACGACCGTGAAATCGCTGAACGTATGGCTGTCCTGAAAAGGGAAATCGAAAAAAGTCCTGAGGACATCGAGGCAGTAATCGAACTGATGCGATTGGAGGTCATATCCGGACAACGTCCCGCAAGGATACGTCCATTGCTGGAGCGGGTAAGAAGACTGGCGCCCGAGCGTCCCGAACTCTACAAGTATTCCGCTATTTTCAACGTCAACAGTTTTTTTCAGTATGAGACCGCGTTGAAGGACATGGAGCGTTTTATCGAACTTCAACCCGATGATCCCTTCGGTTATGAGGTCAAGGGATTCCTGCTCTATCGCCTGGGTCGTTACGAGGAATCCATTGAGGCGTTGGAGATGGCTGTTACCATGGATGACAATAGCGGCTATGCCTTCGCATTGATGGCCCGCGACTACGTGATGCTCTACCGCAGGGCGGATAACCTTGGCAAGAACCGTTATAGGGAGAAGGCCAAGAGCATGTTGCGGAAGGCCGAAAATGTTAAAGTAACCGATCCACAACGCCTGAAATGGCTGCGAAGCTGGATGAAGCGGCGTCTCAATTGACCATTGGCATTCGGGTCTGTACCCCTGTTACGGAGCGGTACAGGTGCAGCCGACCATGGCCCAAAGCAGTGAATAGGATATACGGATGACAGCGTTCTTTATGGACTACGGGCTTTTTCTCGCGAAAACCGGGACGCTGGTTCTCGCCCTGGGTGTGGTTTTACTCATGATCGGCCGAGCCCGCAGGTCGGGACAGCATGTGCCGGAACGATTGGAAGTCGTCAATCTGAACGACAGGTTCAGGTCGATGGCTCAGACACTGCAGCAGGCAACACTGCCCAGGCAGCTATTCAAGAAGGTTCTGAAAAAGGAGAAAAAGGCGCTGAAGCAAAAGAACAAGCGATCAGCGAGCCAAAAGGAAGATATCAGGAAACGTACCTTTGTCATCGATTTCCATGGCGATATAAAGGCGACAGCAGTGGCCTCGCTACGGGAGACGATTTCCGCGGTTTTGATGGAGGCGAAACCTGCAGATGAAGTGGTGCTGCGCCTGGAAAATGCCGGCGGCCTGGTACATGAACATGGACTGGCGGCATCCCAACTGGCGCGTATCAGGGAAAAGGGCATCCCCCTCGTCGTCACGGTGGATAAGGTCGCCGCCAGTGGGGGATATCTCATGGCCTGTGTGGCCGACCGAATTCTGGCCGCCCCTTTCGCCATATTGGGTTCTATCGGGGTGTTGGCACAGATGCCCAATTTTCATGGGTTGCTCTCGCGTCATGGCATTGAGTTCGAGAAGATTCAGGCCGGCCGCTACAAACGCACCATGACCCTGTTTGGTGAGAACACAGAAGAAGACCGTGCCAAGATGCAGGAACAGATCGACGAGGTACACGGCCTGTTTCAGCGGTTTGTCGAAGATTTCAGACCGCAGCTGGATATGGAGCAGGTGGCTACGGGAGAATACTGGTACGGAAAACAGGCCCTGGATCGGAAACTGATCGATGCCATGCAGACCAGCGACGATTACCTGATGGCCGCCAGTGAGGATTCTGATATTTATCTGCTCAAGTATTCCGTGAAAAAGCGTCTTTCGGAGCGTTTCCTATCCTCCATGCAGCAGACGGCGTTGAAACTGTTCACCCGTTAGCATCCCTCAATGGGTGTGGAAACACACCGTTTCTGCCGGAAGACACACTTTTCTGCAGTGGGGGAGGAATATCCTTTCCAGCCGTCAAATATGACTATTTTTGCTGCAGCAACTGTATGTAGTAAACCAGTTGCAGAATCCTTGCCCGTACGACATCTTCACCACCGAAGCTGCCATATCGCATTGCATCCTCCTCAAGATAGCGCATACCCCAAATGGGCATATCCCTGCCGCCATGACCGGGCACCTGTACTCTGCCGTCAATCGTCTGGTATACCCTCAGGAATGGGTATTCCCCATTGTTGTTCTTGGACAGCACCGTCAAGTCACTGGGTTTCTTTATCAGAAACTCCGCCATCGGACCGTTTCCTTTGCCTCCCACGCCATGACAGTTAAGGCAGGATAATCGGTACTCGTCAGACCCGATCAGCTCCTCTTCCGCAAGGACGCTGCTGTTTTGAAAGGCCGCAAACAACAGTACAGCCACTCCGAAATACTTCATAAATGCCTTCAAATCAAACTTGACCATGAAATAACCTCCTTTCTCCCATAAGAACACCTCATCCATAAGCCTCTAATCAAATTCTAGTTACTTTTATCGACGCTTTTGTTACCGGCATGACTATGGGTTGCGACAAATCAACTCCCCGTCTGAACCGGGATCGGAGGGGGATATGCAGGAGGGGATCCCTCGGATATCAGGCCTTTGGCTGCAGCGGCATATGCCACAGACCCGACTCAGTGCCGGTTTTACGGTGTCTAACTGTCAATTTTTTAATCAATCTGTCGGATGGCCGTTATGTAACTAATTGATTATATTGCAAACCATTATTTTGGTATGGAATATGCATCGTAATGTGACGTAAGGATTCTGAAAGGTTTTACGATCATGGTTAATTTGATGAATTGGGCAATTGCTTTGAGCGCCATGGCGCTCAATGCCGCCTGGTGCTACTGGATAGCCTGAATAAGTCTTTCCGGCTTTCCAGCCCCAAAAACGGCGCTCACCGCGTCATGCTTGACAGACTGCATCTACCCAGGGAAGGGGTAATCGTCATACGAGGTAAGAAACCCCCGCCCGCTGAAGGTGAGGGCTCACCAAGTTCGAGCCGCTGTGGCGAATCAATTCTGACCGGAGGTCTGAAACTTGAAATTCGGTCTCATAGCAGCGATGCTGTGATCGGCATTGGAGATAACCGGCTTGACGCGGGCTTAACTAATCACCATTCGACCGAGGCTCGCCAATCGGCTCGTTGATCTTCTGTACCACCAACGCCCACTAGTGTGCTGAGTCAGAAGTTCGCATGGCTTCAGAGTGCACCCAAGGCGCTAATGCAAGGCGCGATTCGCAGGGAATGGCAAGCCCTTTCCAAGAATCGAAACGCCGCAGTAGCGCCT
>JAHEHQ010000311.1 GCA_024644505.1 Gammaproteobacteria bacterium | reverse complement strand
TGCCGCCACGGTCCGGTACCGTGGCGCCGGTCGTGCCGGTCCCGGTTCCCCGGGGGATCACCAGAATACCTTCCCGGTTGCACAGCCGCAGCAGGTCCCGTACCTGATCATGGCCGGTGGCGAACACCACGGCCTGGGGAAGCGCATGACGGCGGCTGTTGTCGTAGCCATAGGGCCAGCAGTCGCCGGCATCCGTCAGCAGCCCGTCATCACCGAAGATGTCAGCCAGTTCCCGCTGGATCGGACGCGACAGTCCGGTGTCTGGTTTGTCAGATGTGTTCAAAGTTCTTTACCACCCGCTTGATACCCGAAACGTGGCATGTTTTCCGCTACAATAACCCCTGGCCCCACCTGGAGTATCAACCGCCCAGCAACTGCTGGTCGATCAGATCGCAAAGACAGTGCAGGGTCATGAAGTGAACCTCCAGCACGCGACTGTGGGTATCATCCGGGACCCGGATTTCAACATCCGTGCCCTGCAGCAGCCTCGCCAGGCGGCCTGTCTGTCCGCCGCTGAGTGCAATGACCGGCATCTCCCGCTCATGGGCCGCTTCGACGGCGGCAATGACATTGTCCACGTTGTCATTATTGCTGATCGTCAAAAGCAGATCCGTGCCCTGGCCCAGTGCGTGGATCTGTTTGGCGAAGATCTCGTCCAGGTCGTAGTCGGCGGCAATCGAAGTCAGGGTCGTACTGTCCGTTGTCAGGGCAAGCGCCGGGAGTCCGGGGCGTTCCCGCTCGAAGCGGTTGAGCATCAGAGACGCGAAATACTGGGCGGCGGCGGCAGAACCGCCGTTTCCGCAGCTCATGATTTTACCGCCCTGCAGCAGAACCCTTACGATCAGGTCGCCGGCCTCCGCCACGGGTCCCGCGAGCAGGGGGATCGATTCCATGCCGGCCCGGATGCTGGCGTTGAAGTTGTGCTCGACTCTTTCGATCAGATCCAACGGATCATCCCTCCGGGCGAAAGGCGTCTTTTATCCAATCGATAGGCACCGGCCCGGAACCCGATATGGCAACCACATCAAACCTGCAGGGGTGCCGGCTCCATTGCTTTTGACTGAGCAGGAACTGTTTTGCCGCCGAACTGATGCGCTGCTGTTTGGTGTGGGTAACGCTTTCGGCCGCGGAACCGAAGCGGTTGCCCCTGCGATACCTTACTTCCACGAAAACCAGGGTGTCCGAGTCCAGCATCACCAGGTCTATCTCTCCCCGGCGGGTGCGGAAGTTTCTGTTCAGTGTTTTAAGCCCATGATTTTCAAGATAACACCTCGCCTGATCCTCGGATGCCGCACCCCGATCCCCAGCCGGCAGGGAAGACATCACTGCGTAACCTGGTTCTGATCCGGTTCCTCGCCCGGGTCCTGCAACTGAGGCACTGTTTCAGGGAGGGTGTCGGAGGATTCCGTAACCTCCTGTCCGGCCCTGGGAAGCACCAGGGGGGGAGGGTCGTCCAGACGCGGGGCAAAGCCAATGATCCTGGGAATCCCTCCCTCGATCTGGGCCCAGACCAGCTGGCGATGGATATGATTGATCCTGTCCATGTGGAGATTGCCGGTTTTCCCTTCCAGGGACTCCCTGGAACTGGACTGCAGTCTCGCCAGGTGAGGCACCAGCAAATAGCTGTCCATGCCCAGGGCGTAGAGGCGCAGATAGGGTGTTTTATCCAGCCCGAGCGCTCCGGTCAGCTCCTGGCGCGACAGGGGGGTGTTGCCCTCCTCGAGAAGCAGCCATGGGATGTCCGGAAATTTCACACCCTCGAGGTCAATGTCGTTGTCCGCTGAAACATGCCCCGAAAATATATGGGACGTGGTATATACCGGCAGGTCCTGGGCATGGTGAAACTGCAGCTGTGGGCGTATCTGGCGTGCCAGACTTGTCTTGGCCGCGAGGAAGATGAAATCACCGTCCTGACGTCGCCGGGGCTCGAATTCCAGCTTTTTCCCAAGCCTGTGCTGCAGTAGCTGGCGGCGCGCGTCACTTTCATCGAGATTGAGCAGTGCTCTTATCGGCAGCGCGAAATCGTGCTCTTTCGGATCGTAGGCCTGATGCTCGGCCACGACACCGCCCAGCCATTCCCAGCGCTCTCTGAAGGCATTTAAAATGCGGTCTCCCCAGGCATTCTGAGGGGTCAATACAAGCGCCGTGGTAAGACCGTCCACCCAGGCTCTTTCCGCCACCTGACGCGCCTCGTCTTCCGGAGAGAGTCCAAACTGGTACAGGTCCGCAGGCGGCATCACCTCGGGCTGCACCTGGTTTAGCGACAACACCGGTATTTCGAGTTCCCCGGCGCGGGTGAACTGGGCCACGCCCCGTTTGTTCAAAGGCCCTATCACCATATCCGCACCGCTGTCGATGGCGCGCTGATACAGGGGCCAGGTATTATCCGGGTTGGCGCTGTCGTAGAAACTCAGCCGGGGCCGCTCATCGGATTCCTGGGCGTAGTACGCACCAAGTATTCCATCACGCAGGGCGTCTGCCACCCGCGTGTAAGGCCCGCTCTCGGGAAGCAGCACCGCTATATGGTTGGGTCGGCGATACTGGGCCTTGAGTCTTTCGAAGTAGCCTTCAAGGAGCTCCGGCATGGCGGGGTGGGTGGGAAAACGCGCCTTCCAGGCTGCAATCAGCGGCTGGATACCCTGTGGATCACCCGCGTGCTTCTTGATGATGCGGGTCAGCTCCATCCACCCTCCCTGAACGCCCGGTGGATCGGGCTGCAGGTTTTCCAGCGCGGCGTCGGTCAGGACCGCGTAGGTCTGAATGATCTCCAGCTGGTTTTCCAGTCTGGCGCCTGGATCCAACAACAGAAAATCCAGCTGCCCCAGCTCCCTTGCGCTTTCCAGCAGGTTGCCGGCCAGCCGGAACGCCCTGGCCCGGTCCTTGTGGTAGCGAACAAGCAGGTCACCGGGCAGGTTTTCCGGTGCCGGTGACCGCAAAAGTTCAAGTGCATCGTCAGGGCGATTTCTCACCAGCGCGAGTTCTGCGTTCAGGAGCCTGGCCCGAAAGTCCAGCTCCTCAACACCGGTAATCCCCACTTCGGAAAGAAGGGTCGTTGCACCTTCCAGGTCCCGGGCCAGGAGGCGGTTTCGGGCCGCGTCAAGCAACACCCGCTTGCGCGCCGTCCCGGACTTGGATTCGGCAATCAGCTCGTAGAGTTCCGCGGCCGCCAGGTAGTCACCGCTGGATTCAAGCGATACGGCCTGTTCCGTCCGGGGGTCGCGCGGCCCTTCGGCGCCCGGCCGCACGGCCGGTCCCGGCGCACAACCCGCGAGCAGCACCAGCACCAGAAGGCTTGACAGTATTTCCCGTTTAAATGTTTGCATAGCGGCTTTCAGGTAGGCACGATGGACGAAAACAGTTGGAGCGCAAAGCTGCACTTCAGCGGACCAGAGTATCTTGTGTGGGGATGTTCGTGTCAATCGAGAAGGGTGTCCTGTATGTGGTGGCCATGCCGATTGGAAACCGTAAGGATATCTCATTACGGGCCATCGATGTGCTGCGGGAAGTGGAACTCATTGCCGCGGAAGACACCCGTCACAGCGGGCCTCTGCTGAAGCAGCTCGGGATAGGCACGCCAATGCTGGCCCTGCATGAACACAACGAACGCGGGCTGGTTGACAGCCTGATGGAGCGGCTGCGTGAAGGCGGCAATCTGGCCCTGATATCGGACGCGGGAACGCCCCTTATCAGCGATCCGGGCTTCCCCCTTGTGCGGGAGTGCCACCGGCAGGGCATCCGCGTCTCACCGATACCGGGGGCCAGTGCCGTTACGTGCGCCCTGTCTGCGGCCGGTCTGCCCACCGATCGCTTCAGTTTCGAGGGATTCCCCCCCAGGACCCGGACGGCGCGCCGGGAGCGGTTCAAGTCC
>JAHEHQ010000310.1 GCA_024644505.1 Gammaproteobacteria bacterium | reverse complement strand
AAGAATATCGCGAGGTGCTTTTGCGACCGAAATTGCGCAAGCTGCACGGTTTGTCGAAGGCTGAAGTGGATCAGATCTTGAGCGAAATCACCGCCAATGCAATATGGCGCGAACCCGCCGAATCTCACAGTGCACCGGACCCGGGCGATGATCATCTTTGGAGCCTGCTGCAGAGTACGGATGCCATTCTGGTAACGGGTGATCAACTTTTACTGGATAACCCGCCGCGTGCGGCTTCAACCATCCTGCCCAAGACCTGTGTAACGGAGTTTCTGTAGATTGCGATGGGAAAGGTTAGTCGGGAGAGACCGTGTTACGGATTTTCGGGACACACAGGTTGTTCCATGGCTTCTCGCGAGGGTCAGGCGAGGTTCAGTTCAAACCCCGCGTCTCTGAGATATCTCGCCTCTCGCTCGAGATCGGCACGGGTGAGCGGGTTCTCGCTTAGCCAGCCCTCTGGAAACATGACGTCGAGGCTGGATTCTCCTGGCTCAAGTCGAACGGTGGGCAACTGCGTGGCGGCTTGACGATCCCTGTGCAGGAGCACCGCCAGGCGCAGCAGTATACAGAGCCGTTTGGCTGGTGCCTCGGATACCTCGGGCAAGGCGCTGAAGACCGCCTTTGGAAACTTGCGCCGGTGCCCCCGTACCAGCGCGGCGAGGATCGCCTGCTCCTGATACGAGAACCCGGAGAGATCCGAATTGTCGAGGAAATATGCGCCATGCTTGTGGTACTGGCTGTGCGAAATGGCCAGACCAATCTCATGTAGTCGTGCTGCCCAGCCAAGCATATCCGTGTACTGTAGGTCGGATAGGTCCCAGCTTTCTCCTACGTCCCCGAGAAAGCGCAGCGCCGTCGAGTGCACTCGCTGGGCCTGGTCGGTATCCACGGCACAACGTTTGCCGAGCGCCTCTACGGTACGCACTCGCACGTCTTCGTGCCGGATTCTACCCAACAGATCATAGAGCAGTCCTTCCCGCATAGCCTGGTCCGATATGACCATGTGCTCGATACCCAACGCCTGAAAGACACCCAGGAGCACAGCAAGGCCGCCGGGAAAAACCAGCTTGCGTTCTTCCTTGAGACCCTCGAGGTCAAGCTTCTTCAGCTCACCCGCCTTGAGCATTGCCTTTTTGAGCTTCAGCAAGGACGACAGCGTGATCCCGCCTTCGCTCCAGCCGGCCGCACAGACCACATCCCGCACCGCACGAATGCTTCCGGAGCAGCCGACGGCCGATTGCCAGCTGGCTGTTCTGAACTCGGCCTGCACCGGCCGCATCTCCAGGCGCGCGGCCATTACGGCCTTTTCCATCTGCTTCGGATCCAGCAGCCCATCCCCAAAATAGGCGCGGCTCACGCTGACACACCCCATGTGCAGGCTCTCACGCTGATGAGGCGTGAAGCCTTCGCCAACGATCACCTCCGTACTGCCACCACCGATGTCGACTACCAGGCGTCGCTCGTTGCTGGCAGCAATGCCATGGGCGGCTCCCAGGTAGACCAGACGTGCCTCCTCCAGACCGGATATGATCTCGATGGGATGGCCCAGGGCCTGCTCGCCGGCCATGAGGAAGGCCTCGGCATTACGTGCCTGTCGCAACGTATTGGTGCCGGCCGCGCGCACGCTGTCAGGCGGCATACTCCGAAGGCGCTGACCGAAGCGCTCCAGGCAGTCCAGGGCGCGGGCTTGTGCCTCTCTGGTAAGCCGTTTGTCCTCCCGCAGGCCTGCCCCAAGGCGGACCATCTCGCGCAGTCGGTCAATGACGTGGAGCTCACCATCTACCACGCGTGCAATCTTCATGTGAAAGCTGTTGGATCCCAGATCCACCGCAGCGATAGCTTCCGGTGGTTTTGCGAAGGGACTGGAAAGACCGAACATGCTACTGGCGCACTCCCGTTGCTCTGTGAAACACTGGTTTTTCCTGATGACGTCTGAAACGTAAGAAAGCGGTTAGCTGATCGCTATTAGCGTTGGACATTCAAGACGCCGCGTCTGGCTAGATTCAGTCACCATCGCTCGAGTCGCCTCAGCTCGGACCGGCTCCAGCGCAGCTGCCGTGCAAGCGAGCCACCCAGCTCGTAGAGCACGGCCCAACCGGCCTCTCGTTGCCGCTTCTCCGCGAGCGACTCGATCGCCTGGCGGTCTAGGGTCAGCAGGTCAACGTCTTGGGTCACGAAGGCTGTCGCAGTGTGCGGCGCAGGATCCAGAAAGGAGCCTTCACCGAAGAACGAACCAGGGCCAAGCTTCGCGAGGCGCTTGTAGTGGTAGACGCGCGTCGGTAGTCGGATTTCCACCTCCCCCTGCAGGATAAAGTAGATGGTGTTGTCCAGCCCGCCGTACGTAAACACCATCTCTTTTCGCTTTAGGGACAGGGGCCGCATTACGGCTTTCAGGGCCTCGCGGGTCTTGGGCTTCATGCGTCTGAAAAGCTCGTTCTGTTCCAGCTCCACGCGCTGGGTCGCCTGCGCCGGGATGTAGCCGAGTTCCTTGAGCAGCTCATCCTCCGCGTGCTCCAGCGCTGCGTCATTGCTCTTGAATGTCTTGACTTTCGGTAGCTCGTCCTCAGGCCCCAGCCAGTCCATCAGCTTGTGCATCTTACGTTCCATGACGGCGCTCTTGCGCACGTCAGCGTAGAGCAGGTGCCCGCCGTGCGCGCTGAGCCGCTTCAGCATCTGCCGAAACAGGTTGAGCCCCGACATGTCCAGAGACTGGATACGCCGCAGGTTGAGGATCATCCAGACAGGGCGGTCCAGATCGGGCATGAGCTCGGTGAATAGACGGTCCACCGTCCCAAAAAACAGGTTGCCGCGCAGCTCGAAGTACAGGATGCGATCGCCATGTTCGTCTAACAGCTTCCGTTCTTCCTCGGTCCGGTAGTGCAGCGAGCGGCGCTCCTTCCCGGTGGCCCGCTCGTGGATGACTCGGGCGCGGACCTGTACGCGCAGGAACAGGAAAACAGAGCTCACCACCCCCACGGCGACGCCGACCATCAGATCAAAGGCGAGCGTGGTCGTAACCACCAGCAGCGCGACGGCACCGTCAAGACGTGTCATGCGTCTGCGCAGCCAACGCAGGACGTTCCATTCCAGCATGCCGACGCCAACGTAGATGATCACACCGGCGAGCACGCTGATGGGCAGGGCATTCCCAACCGGTCCCAGAAACAGAATGAGCACCACGAAGGTCAGGCTGGACACCATGGCTGACCAGCGTCGGCCACCGCTCTTGATCGCCACCAGGGTGGAACCCTTTGTGCCCCCGCCGCCCATCCCACCGAGCAGGCCGGCGATGGCCTGACCAATGCCTTGGGCGGCCAGCTCACGGCGGGCGTCGTGCCGCGCGCCGGTCTCTCCGTCGGCGACGACGGCCGTTAGCAGACAATCCATGGAGGCGAGAACCGCGAGGGTCAGGGCCGAGACTAGGATGAGCTCCCACGGCAGGCTGGCAAAGGCGGAGGCGTCCACGTCGAATCGGATGACATCGAGTCCCGGTATGGTACCGACCAGCCACGACTCGGGTATCGGCCCCGGGGCAGCAAGCATGATCAGGTGAAACGCCGCTATGCCTACCAGCAGACCACTGATGATGCCGGGAACGGCCGGGAGAACCTGTGGAGCAAGCTTGATGCTGCCAAAGGTGATCAGGGCGGTGACGGCGGGCACCATCGACCAGCCCGAGCTGAATGCCTGGGCGCCTTCGCCTGAGAGGGTGTTGAGCTGGGAGAGAACCATGAGCACACCGATGCCGGTGACGAGGCCCGCAACGACCGGGTAGGGGATGTACTTGATAAGCTGCCCGCCACCCGAGATTCCGAGCAGGAACTGGAATAGGCCCGTTAGTAACATGATAGCGACGAGGGCCAGCAGAAGACCTTCAC
>JAHEHQ010000035.1:376-12527 GCA_024644505.1 Gammaproteobacteria bacterium | reverse complement strand
ATATCCAGTCCGTCAGTGCGGACAGCTCCGGTGAAATCATTAACGCACTGTATTCCTCGTACCAGCCACAGGGGTCTTCACGGGCGCTCTCGAGGATGGACAGGGTCTCCGGGTTGATATCCGGCCCGGATCCGAGACGGCGCAGCCAGAATTCGGCCCGCTGACCGGCGAGATCCCGCTCGCCGTTGGCGCACAACAGCGTGATCTCCAGTATCGCAGCCGAGGGATTGTCGGGATCGGCCCGTATTGCACCCTGAAAGGCCCGCCACGCCCCGGCTATATCCCCGGAATCATGCAACCATGTAGCCAGTCTGAGGTTGGCGTCGGACCTGATGGCCCGCGAACTGTGATCGACCAGTCGTGACAACAGTGCGCTTTTTTTTCTGTCCGTTTTGTACAGCGCGTCATAGGCATCACACAGGGGATCAATCAGCATGGCGAACTGGTCATTGATCTTTCTGCTTTCATCTGCAAAGAGGGGTTCGACGAGCTTGACCAGGGGCCTGAATTTCCGGTTTTCATGAAAATACAGGGCCACGGAGATCATGCCCTCGAGCGGCAGCAGCCTCTTGGAGGCCTGCTCCAGCCAGTAATTGTCGGTGTAAAGGCTCACCAGGTTTGGCCAGACGGTGAGGGTATCCAGCTTGAGCAGATGTTCGGTTTGAATGCAGCATTGCTTGAACTTGCGTCCGGAACCGCAGGGGCAGCGGGCATTGCGTGAGACCGGGGGCAGGGGGCTGGGGCGAAAGCGGTTGCTTTCCAGCGGAGTGGCATTCCAGATGGCCACCCCCATCCAGTAGGCTGCCCGAGCAGTCTCTTCCTTCGTCAGCGGTTTGAACAGATCGGAAGCCAGGGCCGGCAGGGACTCCCCCGCCCACTTCAGGTAGGCCTGTGGATCATTCTCGTGCCGGTCTATCTTGCGCAGCGCCACCTGCAGCAGAAAATCGATCAAGTCCGCGAACGCTTCGGAATTAGGCGGCAGGTTGGGGTCCCTTGGGTGCATAAGGGGTTTTGGTTCAGGTGATCAGTTCCTGCCAGAATACCTGAATACGTGATTCCCACCAACTGCCGATCTTTCCTGCCTGCAGCTTGGGTTGCCGCAGATCATGGGCAATAGTGTCTTTTTCTGATAACAGTAATGAAACGGTGAAACACTATAGTCACTATCTGACCGGTAACCGGGTCCCACGCGGCAGCAGTGGTCCGTCATAAACAGGAAATACCCTTGTCAGAGTCAGCATTATCGAAACAGCGCGAAGCGGAACAGGTGGTCATGGCCATTTGCGAGCGCTTTGGCAACGACCGCACCAGGCTGCTGGATATTCTTCTGGAGGTTCAGGCGCAGTTTCGCTTTGTCGGGCCCTCGTTGATGGAGTGTATCGCCCGCCAGATAAGTACCTATCGCGTGGAAGTGGAGGGGATGGTCAGTTTTTACGCCTTTTTCTCCGACACGCCGCGGGGGCAGGTGGTAATCCGGCTCTGCGATGACATCATAGACCGTCATGCGGGCACCGGGGAGATAGCGCGGGTGTTCAGCAGGATACTGGGCATCGGGTTCGGCGATACCAGCCCGGACGGGCATTTTACCCTGGAATACACCCCCTGTATCGGCATGAGCGACCAGGCCCCGGCGGCGCTGCTCAATGAGCGGGTCGTTACCTGCCTCACCCCGGAGCGGGCGGAGGAGATCGCCCTCGGATTGATGGGGGGGCTGAACCCGGGAGAGCTCGAACTGCCTGAAGGGGATGGAAACAACCTCAATCCGCTGATCGGATCGACGGTCAGGAACAATATCCGCCTGCGGGGAGAAGTGTTGTTGGGCGAGGTGCCTGCGGATGCCGGGCTGCGCAAGACGCTGCGCAGGCCGCCGGATCAGGTCATGGAAGATGTGGAACGCGCCGGGCTGCTCGGGCTTGGAGGCGCCGGGTTTCCCACCGGCCACAAATGGCGTATGGCGGCAGATACCCCCGCGGAACGGCGAATTGTCATCTGCAATGCCGATGAAGGGGAACCCGGCACCTTCAAGGACCGGGTATTGCTGACGGAACGCGCCGATCTGATGATCGAGGGCATGACCATCGCCGCCTACGCCATCAAGGCAGACGGAGGCATCATCTATCTGCGCGGGGAATATGCCTATCTTCGCAACTATCTCGAGGCCGTGCTGCAAAGGCGCCGGGACCAGGGTCTGCTGGGTGCCGGTGCGGATCGACTTGGCGGGTTCGATATCAGGATTCAGATGGGCGCGGGCGCCTACATCTGCGGTGAGGAGAGCGCCCTGATCAGTTCCTGCGAGGGACTGCGCGGCGAGCCCAAGAACCGTCCCCCTTACCCAGTGGAGTCGGGCTACCTGGGTTACCCGACGATTGTCGGCAACGTGGAGACTTTCTGCTGCGCCGCGCGCATTCTGGATCGGGGCGCTGCCTGGTTCAGGTCCTGGGGAACGAAGGCCAGCCCCGGCACCAAACTGCTCAGTGTCAGCGGGGATTGCGAGCGTCCCGGTGTCTACGAGCTGCCGTTCGGTGTCAGCGTCCGGGAACTGCTGGACCTGGCCGGCGCTCCCGATGCCGCGGCTGTGCAGGTTGGCGGTGCGAGCGGGCAGATGATCAACATGAGTCAGTTCGATCGCCGAATCTGCCAGGAAGACCTTCCGACCGGGGGCTCCGTCATGGTCTTTTCGGCCAGGCGGAACATCCTGGAGATCGTCGAGTATTTCCTGGATTTTTTCATCGAGGAGAGCTGTGGATACTGCACACCCTGCCGGGTCGGCAACGTGTTTCTGAAACAGCGCATCGGGAAGATCCGTCAGGGGCTCTGTCAGCCGGAGGACCTGGATTATCTCCGGGAACTGGGCAGGACGGTCGCGGAGACCAGCCGTTGCGGCCTGGGCCATACCTCGCCCAACCCGGTACTTTCGAGCATAGCGAATTTTCCCCTGGTGTATGCCGCGCTGTTGAAGGAGAACAGGAACGGACGGGAGGCATCGTTCAATATCCAGAGTGCCCTCGAGGAGTCCCGGCATCTGGCAAAGCGCCGCTCGATGATCTACGACCCCACCTACGATGGAGACTGAAAAGGCATCAGGCAGAAACATGGCTGAAACATTCACCTTTTCCCTGGACGGTGGGAAGATCAGCGCCCATCCCGGACAGTCTATCATGGAGGCGGCCGACGCCGCGGGGGTCTACATCCCCCGGCTATGCGATACGGAGGGATTGAAACCCCAGGGCAGTTGCCGGGTCTGCGTGGTCAAGATGAACGGCCGCACGGTCGCCGCCTGCACCCAGCCGGCCAAGGCCGATTCTGTCGTGGAAAGCGAAACGCCGGAGATCCTGGGTTATCGTCGCGATCTGGTGAGGATGCTGTTTCACGAAGGGAATCATCTCTGTCCCATCTGCGAAGCCAGCGGCCGCTGCGAACTGCAGGCCATGGCCTACCGCCTGGGTATTACCCAGTCGACCAAGTATCCCTATCTGCAGCCGGTGCGCCCGGTCGACGCCTCCCACCCGGATATAGTGCTGGATACCAATCGATGCATCCTGTGCGGCCGCTGTATTCGGGCCTCCCGGGATATCGACGGGAAGAACGTCTTCGAGTATGTGGGCCGGGGTATTCACAAGAAGGTCGGTGTCAACGGCGACAACCTGGCCGATACCAACGTGAGCATCGACGACCGCGCCATCCATCTGGATATCTGCCCGGTGGGTTGTATCATTCAGAAGGGCAGGGGGTTTTTCACGCCCATCGGTAAACGCCAGTTTGATCTCGCACCTATCGGCGGGGAAGAAAAGGGTCACGAGGAGTAATGAAGAAACGCATCGCAACGGTCTCCCTGGCAGGCTGCTTCGGTTGCCATATGTCGTTGCTGGATATCGACGAGCGGCTCCTGGATCTGCTGGAACTGGTTGAATTCGACCGTTCACCTCTCAATGATCTGAAACGCTTTACGGGCCCTTGTGATATCGGCCTGGTGGAAGGGGGCTGCTGCAACGAGGAGAACGTGCATACCCTGCATGAGTTCCGTGCGAACTGCGACATACTGGTTGCGGTGGGCCAGTGCGCGGTGATGGGCGGGCTGCCTGTGATGCGAAACGCCATCATGCACGCGGAGGACCCCCTGCGGGAATGCCTGGAGACCGCCTACCTGGACAGTGACTATGTCCTGAACCCGACCAACAGCATACCCAACGATCCCGCCTTGCCGTTGCTGCTCGACAAGGTCTACACCCTGGCCGACGTGGTGAAAGTGGATTACCAGATTCCGGGCTGCCCGCCTTCGGGCGAGACCCTGTGGCATACCCTGGATGCCCTTATTGCCGGGCGGCAGGACCGGCTACCCTATGAGCTGATCAAGTATGATTAAGCATGGATATTCATGGCTAAGACACGCGTTATCGAGATCGATCCCCTGACCCGGGTGGAAGGCCACGGCAAGGTCACCATCCACCTGGACGAAGACAACAACGTGGACGAGGCGCGGCTGCACATCGTCGAGTTCCGCGGTTTCGAAAGATTTATTCTCGGCAGGCTCTACTGGGAGGTGCCGGTGATCGTACAGCGTTTGTGCGGCATCTGTCCGGTCAGCCACCACCTGGCGGCCTCCAAAGCCATGGACATGATTATCGGCGCCGATAAACTGACGCCGACGGCGGAAAAGATGCGGCGCCTGATGCATTACGGGCAGATCATGCAGAGCAATGTTCTGCACTTTTTTCACCTGAGTTCCCCCGACCTGTTGTTCGGCCTCGGGGACGATGTCTCGAGACGAAATATCTTCGGTGTCATACAGGAAAATCCGGATCTCGCCATGAAGGGGATCCGCATGCGGAAATTCGGCCAGCAGGTGATCGAGGCCACGGCTGGCAAGAGGATTCACGGCACCAGCGCCGTGCCGGGGGGCATCAACAAGAATCTGAGCATCGCGGAGAGGGATCCTCTGCTGGGAGACGTGGATCAGATGCTCGCATGGGCACAGGAAGCGGTAGAGATTGCCCAGGACTATACGCTCGGGCATCTGCCCCATGTGACACGATTTGCCACTTTCAATTCCAACCACATGTCTTTGGTGCGCGGCGACGGTGCGCTGGATCTTTATCACGGCTGGCTGCGTGCCATCGATGCCGGGGGCAATATCATCTTCGACCAGGTCGATTACCGGGACTTCAACGACTATCTGATGGAGGAGGTGCGCTCCTGGTCATATATGAAGTTCCCGTTCATCAAGCGCCGTGGCAACCTGGACGGCTGGTACCGCGTCGGTCCCCTGTCCCGTATGAACACCGCCGGATTTATCGATACCCCACTGGCCGATGATGCCCACCAGGCCTTTCGCCAGCTCACCAACGGCCTGCCTAATCAGATGTCCCTGGCTTATCACTGGGCACGTATGATCGAGGTGCTGCATTGTGTGGAAAAGATAAAGTCATTGCTGCATGACCCGGATCTGCAGGGAGAGGAACTGATGGTCAGGGGCGAACGCCGGGAGGAGGGCATCGGCGTGATCGAGGCACCGAGGGGTACCCTGTTCCACCACTACCGGGTCGATGAAAACGATCAGGTCACTTTTTGCAACCTGATAGTGTCCACCACCAACAACAACGAGGCCATGAACCGCGCCGTCAGCCGCGTGGCCAGGGAGCAACTGTCCGGCCAGGCCAGGATCACCGAACCCATGCTCAACCAGATAGAAGTGGCGGTGCGCGCCTACGACCCCTGCCTCTCCTGCGCCACCCATGCCCTGGGGCAGATGCCCCTTTTGGTGGAAGTGTACGATGCGGAGGGTACGCTGGTGGATCGCAAGAGCAGAGAAGGGTGAAAGAAAAACCTGTCCTGGTCATCGGCTGCGGTAATCCCGCCCGAGGTGACGACGGGCTTGCCCCGGCATTCTTGGAAAGGCTTGATCAACTGCGCCTGCCAGGCGTAGAAACAAGATACCAGTACCAGCTGTGCGTCGAGGATGCCATGGACATGACCGGTTATGGTCAGGTGGTCTATGTCGATGCCTCATTGGACGCTCCCCCGCCTTTTGATTTCTCTCCTTTGCCCGATGATGCGGAAATGCATCTGGACACCCACAGTATATCTCCGGCCGCCCTGACCTATCTGGCCAGAACACTGTTCGGCGCGACCGCCGGTGCATATATCCTGGCGATCAGGGGCTACCGTTTCGACCCCTTTACCGAGACGATTTCGGAAAAGGCCATGCAGAATCTTTGTGAAGCAATCAGCTTTTTCGCGGAACGCAGGATCAGCGATCAAGGGATCTGACCCCTTGACCCCTTGATCCTTAATCCCCCCGCAGCTGGTATACTGCGAGACTATGAATTATCTGCCCTGTGTTGAGATTGAACCCTCGTCCACTGCCGATGCGGCCGTCATCTGGCTCCATGGCCTGGGCGCGGACGGCCATGATTTCGAGCCTATCGTGCCGGAGTTGAAACTCGACGGAGTCGCCGCCATTCGCTTCGTGTTTCCCCATGCACCGGCGAGGCCCGTGACCGTAAATGGCGGTTTTGTCATGCCGGCCTGGTATGACATTCTGGATATAAACATAGATCGCCGTGTGGATATCGATCAGTTGATGGACTCGGCGGATGCCGTCCGCCTGCTGGTAGACCGGGAGATGGAACGGGGCATCGACAGTCGGCGTATCGTACTGGCCGGATTTTCCCAGGGCGGTGCCGTGGCGATTCAGACGGCATTGACATACCCTCACCGCCTTGCGGGTCTTTTGGGACTCTCCACCTATTTTGCCACCCATGACCGGGTCCGGCCCGATCCCGTCAACAGGGATATTCCGGTAAAACTCTGTCATGGAACCGCCGATCCGGTGGTGCCTGAGCGTATTGGTCGCGACGGCTGCGAAAGGCTCAGAGAAATGGGTTATGGGGCGGACTATAAGACCTACCCCATGGAACACGCCGTCTGTATGGAAGAGATCGCAGACGTTTCAAGCTGGTTCCGCACGATCTTCGGATCCCCATAAAAAGCCCAGATATTTCCCCAAAAAATCGTCTTTTCTAATTTCCTGCTTCCGCTATGGAGAAGGTCATGAAGAATGCCGTCGAACTGCGTATACAGCAACTGCTGGATGAGTTCAGAAAACGTTTCCAGGATGGACTCGACGAAGCGCAGGGCAGACAGGTCGAGCTTCTGATCCATCAGTTTTATCGGCATCTGCCCGCCGCGGAACTCAACGAGTATGACTCCGCCGATCTCATTGGTGCGGTAATCGCGCACTGGCAGCTTTTCAGGGACCGGGTGAAAGGTGCCGTCGCGGTGAGGGTTTACAACCCCAATATCGAGGAACATGGCTGGCAAAGTACCCATACCGTGATCGAGATCGTGACCGAAGATATGGCATTTCTGGTGGACTCGATCTCCATGATGCTGAACCGGGCGGGATTCACCATATTCCTTACCATACATCCGGTCGTTTACTGTCTTCGCGACGACAAGGGCAAACTGCGGGAACTGAGCGGCTCGGCCTCGAAGGAGAGCACAGCGGCTTCCCTTATCAAGTTTTATATCGAGAAACAGCCGTCCGACAAGGTCCTGGGGGCGGTTCGGGGGCAGGTGATGGAGATTATCCGTGACGTCACCCGCGCCAACGAGGACTGGAAGCCCATGAAATCCCGGGTGAAGAGTGTGTGTGAGGAACTCAGGGAGAGACAACCGGACGGAAACAGCGATGAGGAGGTGGAAAACCTCGCTTTCCTGGAATGGATCGAAAACGATCATTTCACCTTTCTGGCCTATTGCGAGCTGGATTATACGCCGGAGGGCCCGCGGGTGACCCCGGACACCAGTCTCGGGCTGCTGCGGGGTGACGATGAAAAGTGGCGTGCACTGGAACAGATCATTCCCCTGAGCAAGGGTCCCTGCCCGGACAATCGCTGTTCCCTCGTGACCACCAAGGCAAGCAGGAAATCCACGATTCACCGCCCCGCCTACATGGACTATATCGGCATCAAACGCTACAACGGGGAAGGAGAGATAGACGGCGAGTACTGTATTCTCGGGCTCTATTCCTCCACGGCCTACAGCAGACCCCCCACGGATATCCCGGTGTTGAGGCGGAAAGTCCAGGCGGTGATGGAAGGCACCCGTCTGGTGTCGGGATCCCATGCGGCGAAGGCCATGATGAATATCCTGGTGACGCTTCCCAGGGATACCTTGTTCCAGATAACACGGGAAGAACTGCTGGAGATCGCCGTAGGCATTCTCGGCCTTCAGGAGCGACAGCGAACAAGGCTGTTCATGTTCAGGGATTCCTTTGACCGTTTTTACTCCTGCCTGGTTTATGTGCCCAAGGAGGTGTACAGCCGGGAGTTGCGGGTGCAGATCCAGAAGGTCCTGGTGGAAGGGCTTCAGGGCACGGAGGTGGAGTTTGAAACCCGGTTCTCAGAATCCATACTTGCCCGGGTCCATTTCGTCGTCCACGTTCTCCCGGGCAGTACTCCCAAGCATGATCCCGATACCATCGAACAACTGGTCATCGATGCCTCAACGACCTGGCAGGATGGATTGCGTGCTGCACTGATAGAGAAATACGGGGAATCGATGGCCGCCCGTTATTACAGGGAATACGGCCAGGCCTTTCCGGGTGGTTTTCGCGAGGATTTTATGCCGCGTACCGCGGCGGTGGATGTAGAGAGAATCGAGAAGGCGAGGAAAACCGGGCAGCTTGCGCTGCATTTTTACCACCCGATCCTGGAGTCGGATAAATCGGTGTACCTGCGGCTCTACTCGGTGTCGAAGCCGGTACCGCTCTCGGAGGTCATTCCCATTCTGGAAAACATGGGACTGACAGTGTTGGGAGAGCGACCCTATCGCCTGCATCTCAATAAAGATGAGCTGTGGATTCACGATTTCTCCATGAGGTATCCCAAGGGCGGGCGGGAGTTCAACGAAAAAAACAGCCGCCTGCTCGAAGAGGCGTTCCAGAGAATCTGGAACCAGGAGATTGATAACGACGGTTTCAATCAACTGGTCCTGAGGTCCGGCATGTCCTGGCAGCGGGTTGTAGTGCTGCGTGCCTACAGCAGTTACCTGAAGCAGATCAGAAGTCCCTACAGCCAGAGTTATCTGATCGACAGTCTCAGCGGCAATCCGGAGATAGCACGTAATCTGGTGGAATTTTTCACGGCGAGGTTTTCCCCGAAACAGGAGCATAGGGATAAACGCTGCGAAGAGATTTTGTCGCGTATCGAGAAAAGACTCGACTCGGTATCCAGCCTTGACCAGGACCGTATTATTCGCCACTTCGTCAACCTGATTCAGTCGACGTTGCGCACCAACTATTTTCAACCGGGGTCCGATGGGAAACCCAAGGGTTATCTTTCCTTCAAGATAGCTTCGCGGTCGGTATCCGACATGCCGCTTCCCAGGCCCATGTTCGAGATATTCGTCTTCTCCTCCCGAATGGAGGGGGTGCATCTGAGAGGAGGGCGCGTCGCCCGGGGCGGGTTGCGCTGGTCCGACCGGATGGAGGATTTTCGCACCGAAGTCCTCGGCCTGATGAAGGCCCAGATGGTAAAGAATACCGTCATCGTGCCAGCCGGTTCCAAGGGAGGTTTTGTGGTCAAGACGCCTTTGAGCGGGCTGAAACGGGACCTGCAGCAGGAGGAGGTGGTCCGCTGTTACCGGACACTGCTGTGCGGCATGCTGGATCTGACCGACAACTATGAGCAGGGTAAGGTGAAGACCCCCGGCAACCTCGTCAGATACGATGAGGACGACCCTTACCTGGTGATCGCGGCGGACAAAGGCACTGCCACCTTCTCGGATATTGCCAACGGCATTGCCCAGGAGTATGGATTCTGGCTTGGCGACGCCTTCGCATCTGGAGGCTCGGCGGGTTACGACCACAAAAAGATGGGCATCACCGCAAGGGGTGCCTGGGAGTCGGTGAAACGGAATTTCCGTGAGATCGGCATTGATATCCAGTCCCGGGATTTTCGTGTGATCGGGATCGGAGACATGTCCGGAGATGTCTTCGGTAACGGTATGTTGCAGTCGATGCATATCAGGCTGGTGGGTGCATTCAATCACCAGCATATATTCATCGATCCCAATCCCGATCCCGAGGCGTCGTTCAGAGAGAGGCAGCGTCTGTTCAGGATGGGTCGATCCAGTTGGGCAGACTACGACCCCGCTCTCATATCCCAGGGGGGAGGCATCTATTCCCGGGCGGCCAAATCGATCGTGATATCGAACGAAACAAAGACACTGCTCGGTATCAAGGAAGACCGGCTGATACCCCTGGAACTCATCCGCAGTATGCTCAAGGCACCCGTGGATCTTTTGTGGAACGGCGGTATAGGTACTTATGTCAAGGCCACCGGAGAGACCCATGAAGAGGTCAGCGACAAGGCAAACGACGGGCTCCGGGTCGATGGCGCTGAGCTGCGCTGCAAAGTGATCGGAGAGGGAGGCAATCTGGGCGTCACTCAGCTGGGAAGAGTTGAATTTGCCAGGAAAGGGGGGTTGATCTACACCGACTTCATCGATAATTCGGCGGGGGTGGATTGCTCTGATCACGAGGTCAACATAAAGATCCTGCTCAATCAAATTCTCTCCGCCGGGGACATGACCCTTAAGCAGCGCAACCAGCTGCTGGTGGAAATGACCGACGAGGTGGCTGATCTGGTTCTGGCGAACAACTACTCCCAGAGTCAGGCAATTTCCCTCGTTGCGTCCCAGGCGACCCAGCGGGTAAGCGAACATGCACGGTTCATCAACTGGCTGGAATCCCAGGGAAGGCTGGAGCGCAGCCTGGAATTCCTGCCGGACAACAAGGAGATTGCCAGGCGCCAGGCCGAAAACAGCGGACTGACCAAGCCCGAGATCGCGGTACTGCACTCCTACAGCAAGATGACCTACTACGAGGCGCTGATTCAATCAGAGATACCCGACGACACGTTTCTTGCCTCCAAGCTGGAGAATTACTTCCCCGGTGTGTTGGGTGAGCGGTATTCGAGTCAGATGGCAAACCACCAGTTGAAACGGGAGATCATTGCCACGCACCTAACCAACGATATCGTGGACCATATCGGGCCGGGATTCGGTTTCCGAATGCGTGAGGAGGTTGGCGCCAATATTGCGGGTGTCACACGCGCCTATCTCGCCGCCAGTATGATCTTTGATGCCAACCAACTGTGGCAGCGCATAGAGGCCCTGGACAATCGGGTTGCCGCAGGTATTCAGATCGAAATGCTGCTAAAGGTCTCCCGGATGCTGGAGCGCTCGGTGAACTGGATGTTGCGTTACAGACAGGGCAGTCTGCAGATCAGGGAGCTGGTGGACTATTTTCGGCCCGGGGTTTCGGAGTTGACGGAAAAGCTGCCCAAGCCCCTGGCCGCCCAGGACCGGTTGGATCTGAACCGCCAGACAAAGCGCCTGACAAACAGCGGGGTTCCGAGGGACCTGGCCATGCAGACCGCCGGGCTTATGCCCCTTACGGCGGCCCTGGATATCGTGGAGGTCGCGAAGCAGACAGGTACAGATGTTCCGGTGGTGGCATCCCTCTACTATCGGCTCGGAAGCGAGTTGCAGCTTCGCTGGTTGCAACAACAGATCTCGGGCCTGAACGCGCGTACCCACTGGCATAATCTGGCCAATATCGGACTGGCCAGTGCATTGAATTCCCATCAAAGAGAGCTGACTTCCCACATCCTGGAAAGGGCCGGGAAGTACCGGAGTGCCAAGACCCTGATAGACAAGTGGGCGGAGGCGAATCCATTTACCGTGGACCGGCATAATCGGATGATTTCGGAAATGAAGGCCCAGGCTACACTGGATTTCGCCATGCTGTCCGTGGTTGTGGCGAACGTAGGGGGATTGCTGGTGTCGAATCCTCAGCCGGCGAAGTACTGATCTGTGGGCCGAAAATGGGTATTATCTGTTATCCTGCAGGGGTAGTCCGGGATTTGATCCCGGCTCCGTGTTCCAGGGCGGACATGGAATGAGTGATAAAAATATAAGAAACCAGATAGTGGATGTTATGGGTGGAGGCATTTTCATGAAGCATAGAAAACGGATCATAACCGGTCTGACTGTATTTCTTTACGCGGTGGTTGGTGGCCCATCCCTTGCGGCGACACCGGACAAGGCCAGGGAGGAAGCTGAACTCGCCATCAGTCTTAAACCC
>JAHEHQ010000035.1:0-366 GCA_024644505.1 Gammaproteobacteria bacterium | reverse complement strand
GTCAGCTGCGAAGCGTTATTATCAAGCAGCTCGCTGATATTCGGGCCCGAAACAGGGACAACCCCACCATGTACCCCTTTTCCATGCCCAGTTCTCTGGGGGGCGCGCAGGAAATGTCCGATGTCGCAGCCTATGTCTCACAACTGCCCATGACGCCGCATAACGCCGTTGGGCCGGGCAGGGATCTGGATTATGGCGCTGAGTTGTACAAGAAAGAGTGTGCGGAATGCCATGGCGATAACGGCGAGGGGGACAGCAAAGAGCATATTCCACTGATCCAGGGCCAACACTATGATTACCTGGTGCGCCAGTTCCGATGGATCCAGATGGGAAAGCGGCGAAATGCCGATGCCAAGATGGTGAAAC
>JAHEHQ010000034.1 GCA_024644505.1 Gammaproteobacteria bacterium | reverse complement strand
CTCGCGCCCAAATGCGGTGACGATCAGGATCCGCGGCTTCGGCTGAATACCGTCATCCTCCCTGATCCTGCGCGCGGCCTGGATACCGCTCATACCGGGCATCTGCCAGTCCAAGAGGACCAACCGGATGCCTTCCGACCCGTTATTCGATTCCTGCAGCCGGGTAATGCAGGCCTCACCCGAGGCTGCAACGGAAACCTGAAACCCGAAAGCATCCAGCATCTTCTGCAATATCTCCCGGGCACTCTGGTTATCATCCACCACCAGGACCTGCATTCCGGCCAGGTCTTCGGCCACTACAAGCAGGTCGCTGTCGACTTCCGCCTGGATTTCGAACCAGGCGCTGAAATGAAATACACTGCCCTTGCCCGGTTCACTGGTTACACCGATCTCCCCCTGCATCATCTCCGTCAGCCGCTTACTGATGCTCAACCCCAGACCCGTACCGCCATAGCGCCGCGTCGTGGTGCTGTCCGCCTGTGAGAATGACCGGAACAGTTTGGTTATCTGCTCCCGGGTCAGGCCGATGCCGGTATCCTCCACCGAAAACCGCAGCTTGACCCTGTTTCCATGCTGCTCCAGAACCTGGATCGAAACGATGATCTCTCCAACCTCCGTAAACTTCACGGCATTGTTCGCCAGGTTGATCAATACCTGGCCCAGCCTCAAAGGATCGCCAACGAGCGCGGTGGGCACCTCCGGATCGATATTGAATAGAAGTTCCAGGCCTTTCTCGTGGGCCTTTAAGCCGATAAGGCCGGACAGGTTATCGAGTACGTCTTCGAGATGGAACCTGACCGTCTCCATCTCCAGTTTTCCCGCCTCGATCTTGGAAAAATCGAGAATGTCGTTAATGATGCCGAGCAGTGACTGGGCAGAGGCGTATACCTTCTCAATGTAATTGCGCTGTTTCCCACTGAGATCCGTACCCAGGGCCAGATGTGACATGCCGATTATGGCGTTCATGGGGGTGCGAATCTCATGGCTCATGTTGGCCAGAAAATCACTCTTGGCACGATTGGCATCATCAGCCATATCCCTGGCGCGCCGTATCTCGGCGTCGGCGGCCTTGCGTACCGTAATATCCACCAACGAGGCCCGCAGTTCCCCGGCGCCCCCCCCACCCGCCAGCAGAGGGCTGGTGTTGAGACTGCCCCACAGTTTTTCTCCATCCTTGCGTCTGAGATAGATCTCCCTTTCCTGAACGGATTCTCCCGCCCTGGCCGCCGCCAGCAGGGCAGTGCCTGGATTCTCGGCGCCATCCGGTTCCACGCAGAGGTCCTTCAAAGCCAGATCCTTGAATTCTCGCCGATCGTAACCAAACAGATGCGCGAAAGCCTTGTTGTGTTTGAGCACCGCGCCGGTTTGCGGGTCGACAGAAAAATAGGCCACCGGCGCGTGTTCGTAGAGGTCCCACATGCGTTCTTCACTGGCCTTCAGCTCTTCCGTACGTTCGAGCACTCTGACCTCGAGCCGGTCCCTGGCATTTGCCAGCGCCTTATTGGCTCGCTGTGTGACCCTGAAGATCACACCCATCAGCAGCAGGGACAGGATCACGGTTACCACATAGACAACGACCACGATCCGGCGGGTTTCGTAGAACCCCGCTATGGCATCTGAGATATCGATTTCCGTGGCAAGACCTATATCCAGGTTACTGCCCCAGATCCAGGCACCCAGCACCGGCACCCCGCGGTAGTCACGGTAACCCTCGAGATCCATGCCGTTCCGGCCTCGAATGGCCGATCTTGCCATCTTGGTCAGTGGAAGACTGTCATCCACCGGGATGCTGTCCTCGGTTTCCAGCAGATTTCGGCCGGGATCGGTGAGGCGCAGCGACAGGGCGGTGGATTCGCCGGGCTTGATAAGGCCGAGCCGGATCAATTGATCTGTAAAACGGCTTTCCGTAATCATCCGGCCCTGGGAGTCGAACAGATAAGTCTCACCGCTTTCGCCGGTTCTACCCTGCTCGGTTATGCGTGAAAACTCCCTCAACGGATCGATATCCATGGCCAGAACGGCATTCACGGTTCCGGTTTCCTGATCCCTGACCGGGGCCAGTACATAGGCAACGGCCCTATCTTTGACACGCAGGGGGGGCACGAAAAGAATCTCCCCCATGAATGCGCGGGCAAGCAGATCCCTGCGGTATCCCGCTATGGGATGGACCTGACCCAGTGCAGCCCTGTCCTGGGAAGCGATACTCTTGAAATCCCAATCAACCAGGGAAAACCCTAGCCCACCCAGCCTCTCCTGGAAATTTGCAAAGAAGGTCTGCAGTGATATCAGGTAAAGGCTGTCGGCAAGGGATTCGGGGTCCCGGGGAATTTTCATCTGCTGGCCTGCAAGCAGCTGAAAATCCGGATCCCGGATGCGCCGCTCCGCCCGCTTGAAGTTTTCGTCGATCCAGATGGTCAGGGCCTCCCGGCTGGTCTGCAGCACGACATCCAGCACCTCGCCCGCAGCCTCCCGAAACTGCTTTTCGATATTCTTCAGCGCATAACTGCTGGCAACGGCGGCACCTACGAGAAACAGCAGTATCAGGCCCAGTACCAGGTAGTGTCTTCCGCTTACCAGGGAACGGCTGGACGCCCTCCGGTCAATATCGGGGGCTGGCATTTCACCGACCTCCGTACGGGGATCTACTGCAGCTCATCGGGGCACCAGAAAATCCACCACAAGCCCGATGAAAATGAACATGCCGAAATAGTTATTGCCGAGAAAGGCGCGGAAACAGCCTGCAGAATCCCTTTTTCGAATGAGGTACTGTTGCCACAGAAAATGCAGGGCACCGGCAGCAAGCCCCACATTATAATAAACGCCCAGTTCAAGTTTCTTACCGACGAGCAGCATCAGCCCAAGCATGGCAAGCTGCAGTATTCCGATCATCAACCTGTCACTTTCTCCGAATAGAATAGCCGTTGACTTGACCCCGATCCTTACGTCGTCGGTACGATCGACCATGGCGTACTCGGTGTCATATATCAGCGCCCAGATAACGGTGGCAATGTAGAGAAGCCAGGCTTCTGTCGTCAGGGTCCCGGTCAACGCGGTGTAAGCCATGGGGACCGCCCAGCCAAAGGCCATGCCCAGAACCAGTTGCGGCAGATGGGTATACCTTTTCATGAATGGATACACAGCGGCCAGGGTGACCGCCACGAACGACATCAGGACGGTTTCCAGGTTCAGAAAAAGCACCAGCGCAAATGCCATCAGACTCATGGCCACGAACACCCCCATAGCTTCTGACGGGCTGACGAGCCCGGTGGCCAGGGGACGACCTCGGGTTCGCTCCACTTTCCCATCGATCTTTCTGTCGGCGAAATCATTGATGGCACAGCCCGCAGATCGCATAAGGGCCACACCGAGAATAAAGATCAGGACCACGGACCACCGGGGCTTGCCCTCCCCCGCAATCCAGAGCGCCCACAATGCAGGCCACAGCAACAGCAGAATCCCGATCGGGCGATTCAACCTGACCAGATACCCGTAGGCAACCAGGCGCTGAAACACTGTGGTCGGGTCGTCGGCAGATCTGGCTTCGGGCCGGGTCTTTTTCATTTGGGAAACTCGGGTATATCCGGCAAAAAGATCTCGTTGACCAGAAGCGGTTGATCCGCCATATAGAACAGTGTGCGGCGCCCCCATACCTCACCGGGTGCATGCTTCATTCTTCCCGTCGCCGCCTCGAACAACCCGTTTCGGGGAAGCAGCCGGGCCACCTGTATCAACCCCCGGCGCATACCGGGTTCAGAAAAAAGCAACTCGCCCAGGGGCCGCTCACCGAGCATGGAGAGCCGGCGTGCAGCCCCTCTCAGGCTGATGGCGGGAATCAGGGACCGCGCAAAAACCCATGGCACGCCATTGCAGCGGAGCTCAACCTCCCGCACGATAGCCCAACCACCCTGGCGCATTCCCAGCAGCCTGGTCTCACCATAGAGCGGCCGCCCCCAGCGCTGCTTCAGGACCTTGACCCGAAAACAGCCCTCAGGGCAAGCCCGCTTGATCCGGGCAGTCAGCGAACCCCGGTCATACAACCAGGGAAGCATGTCACCCGGAACTTGGGCGTGCGGCAGGCGGGTCCACTCCCTCCAGTTCGGTTCTAGCTTGGCTTGCAAAGGATTGCCCCGTTCAAATACCGTCGATTATCGGCAAACAAACAAGCATTATCGCAAAGATCCGGGAGAGAGTTACAGGGCAAGTGTGCCGATTGATGGCCTACGGTGCCCGGAACGATGCCCACCAGGTAAAATGCAGGTCCCTACCAATAACGCGCCTGACCTGAGTAATTCGGATAAACTCGATGTACTTGTGTTATATAAATGCTGAAACAGGCATTTGCATCTGTTCACGACCGAAAACAGGGAACACCATGAAAACGATCAAAGTACTCGGTCCTGGCTGTAAGAAATGTGATACCACAGCCAACCTGATCAGGATCGCAGCTGAACAGGCAGGATCGAAGATCAAACTCGAAAAAGTCACCGATATCGCCGAGATCATGAGTTACGGCGTGATGTCCACGCCCGGGATTGTGATCGACGGTGAGCTGGTCCATGCCGGTGGACTGCCCGGCCCCGATCAGGTGCGTGAATGGGTAACTAAGTAAAGCAACGGAAACAGAGGATAATCAATAATGAGTGTTCGTATCGGGATCAACGGTTTCGGCCGGATGGGGAGGCTGGGCATGCGCGCCGGCTGGAACAGGGAAGCATTCGACTTCGTGCGGGTCAACGAAATCGCCGGCACCGCCGCCTGCTCTGCTCACCTGCTGCAGTTCGATTCGGTACACGGGACCTGGGACCGGGAGTGCCGGGCCGAGGGTGAACAGATCCTGGTTGGCGACAAGGCCGTCGGTCACAGTGGAAATGCCAGCATCGCCGATACCGACTGGTCTGAGTGCGACATCGTCATCGAGGCAACCGGCAAGCATCACAAGAAACCGGAAACTCTCAGTGCCTACTTCGAACAGGGTGTGAAAAAGGTTATCGTTGCCGCCCCCACCGAAGGTGCACTCAATATCGTCTACGGTATCAACGACCATCTCTATGACCCCGCGGAGCACCACCTGGTCACAGCGGCGTCCTGCACCACCAACTGTCTGGCGCCCGTGGTCAAGGTGGTGCATGAAAAGATCGGGATCGTGCACGGCAGTATGACCACCATCCACGACATCACCAACACCCAGATCATCGTCGACAAGGGGCACAAGGACCTGCGCCGGGCCCGCGCCTGCGGCCAGTCCCTGATACCCACCACCACCGGATCGGCGAAGGCGATTACCAAGATATTTCCCGAGCTCACGGGCAAGCTGAACGGCCATGCGGTTCGTATACCCCTGCTCAACGCCTCGCTGACCGACTTCGTGTTCGAGGCCGCCCGACCGGTGACCGCCGAGGAGGTCAACGGCTATTTCAGAGAGGCCGCGGAAGGAGAGCTGAAAGGCATTCTGGGTTACGAGGAACGCCCCCTGGTCTCGGTTGACTACCTCAACGACCCCCGGTCCTCCATCGTTGACGCCCCGTCCACCATGGTGATCGACGGCACCCAGGTGAAGATCTATGCCTGGTACGACAACGAGTGGGGCTACGTGTGCCGGATGATGGACCTGGCTGAAAAGGTCGCCGGAAGCCTTTGATCATGGACCTGGGACTGCGCACCTACCTCGTCATCACCGGGGCCTACTGGGCCTTTACACTCACCGACGGCGCCATTCACATGCTGGTGGTGCTGCATTTCCACAACGAGGGCTTCAGTCCCCTGGAGATCGCCTTTCTATTCCTGTTCTACGAGATCTTCGGCATCATCACCAACGGGCTGGGCGGCTGGATCGCCTCCCACATCGGGCTTAACCGCACCATGATCACCGGGGGCTTCCTGCAGGTGTTCGCCCTGGGACTGCTGACCGTGGATGCCTCCTGGCTCACCGTGCCCTACGTGATGACGGCCATGGCACTGTCGGGTATCGCCAAGGATCTCAACAAGATGAGCGCCAAATCCAGCGTCAAGCTGGTGGTGCCCAAGGGGAAGAATGCGGATACCCGGCTGTTCAAGTGGGTGGCCATTCTCACGGGGTCGAAGAACACCCTCAAGGGGGCGGGCTTTTTCCTCGGCGGGCTGCTGCTCTTTCTGATCGGTTTCCGCTGGGCCAATGCCGCGATGGCAACGCTGCTTTTCGTGGTCTATGTCTGGACCTGGTGGCTGCTGCCCTCGAGCATGGGCGTCACCAAGGTCAAGGTAAAATTCAGCCAGATATTTTCCAAGACCCGGGAGATCAACATTCTTTCCGGTGCCCGATATTTCCTGTTCGGCTCCCGGGACATCTGGTTCGTGGTGGGTCTTCCGGTATTCCTGGCATCGGTGACCGGCTGGAATCACGTTGAGGTGGGCAGCTTCCTGGCGCTCTGGGTGGTCGGCTACGGATTCGTCCAGGCGGGGGCCCCGGCACTCCTCCGAAGAGGTCATGCCGGCCGCGGGCCCCAGGGTAACAGTGCCCGCAACTGGGCCATGCTGCTCGCCGTGTTCCCCGCCGCCATCGCACTGGCACTGATGGCGGGGCTGGACCCGGCCCTCTCGCTCATCATCGGCCTGGCGGCATTCGGCGCCGTATTCGCCATCAACTCCGCCGTACACTCCTACCTGATCCTGGCCTATTCGGACCGGGACAAGGTGGCAATGAACGTGGGTTTCTACTACATGGCCAACGCGGCGGGCCGGCTTACCGGAACGGTCCTGTCGGGCTGGGTCTATATGACCCAGGGGCTGGTCGGCTGCCTCTGGTGGTCCACCGGCTTCGTGCTGGCGGCCGCGCTTATCTCTTTCCTGCTGCCACCGGTGCCTGACCAGGCGGGAGAGACCGGCGCCGGTGTTTGACGCCTTGGCGAATTTCCTCGTGTATCAGGGGCTCGGCCTGGACCCGTCCTCCCGCGCCGGCCCCGCACTGCATTTTTTCGTCATGGACCTGGCCAAGATATTCACCCTGCTGGTGCTGATCATCTACCTGATGGGCCTGGTGCGCGCCATGATCTCACCGGAAAGGGTCCGGGGCTTCGTGCGCAACCGTCCCGACTGGCAGGCCCGGGGAATGGCCGTCACGCTGGGTGCGGTGACGCCCTTCTGTTCCTGCTCCTCGGTCCCCCTGTTCATCGGTTTCGTGGAGGCCGGTATCCCGCTGGGCGTAACCTTCTCCTTCCTGATCGCCTCCCCCATGATCAATGAGGTGGCAGTCGTCATCCTGGCGGGCATCCTCGGCTGGAAACTGGCCATCCTCTATGTCGCCGCCGGCCTGCTGGTAGCCTGGTTCGGGGGCATCGTCATGCAGCGGTTCCGGCCTGAACGCTGGGTCGAAAGCTATGTATGGAAGATCCGGGTGGGCCAGGCTGCACTGCCGGAGCCCGATCCCTCACTGGCAGGCCGTCACCGCTATGCCGTGGGGGAAGTCAGGGAGATCGTCGGTCGCATCTGGAAGTGGGTGGTATTGGGTATCGGTGTGGGCGCCCTGTTTCACGGTTTCGTGCCGGCGGGCTGGGTGACTGAGCACCTGGCCGGGGGCAACTGGTTCGACGTACCCGCCGCAGTGGCACTGGGTATCCCTCTCTACGCCAACGCCACCGGCGTCATCCCCGTCGCCGAGGCCATGTTGACCAAGGGCGTCGCCATCGGCACCACACTGGCACTGATGATGAGCGTGGCCGCGCTGTCGCTTCCCGAGATGCTGATCCTGAGAAAGGTAATCAAGTGGCAGGCACTGGCGCTGTTTGCCGGTGTGTTGGCCACTGCCTTTATTCTGGTGGGTTGGGGGTTCAATATCGCTACGTTGTAGCGGTTGGTGGTTGGTGGTTGGTGGTTGGTGGTTGGTGGTTAGTGGTTAGTGGTTGGTAAATGATTAACTGCTAACTACAAACTACAAACCAATAATAGTCAAACTGATTCAGAAACATCCGAACCCTGTCCAGTCAGGCATTGATATACTGCGTCTTTTCACCGATCCATCTGCGAATCAGTTGTCCCGCCCGCTCCGGGTGATCCTTCAGCAGCAAGTCCGCGGCCTGGCGAATATCGTCCAACATCCCCTGGTCCCGCACCAGGTCGGCAATACGGAATTGCATCTCGCCGGTCTGCCGGGTTCCCAGCACTTCGCCGGGCCCCCGCAGTTCCAGGTCCTTGCGGGCGATCACGAAACCGTCGCCGGTGTGGCGCATGACCGCGAGGCGCTCCCTTGCGTTTCCGGTGAGCGGCGGGTGATACATGAGAACACAATGGCTTTCCGTGGCACCCCGCCCAACGCGGCCCCGCAACTGGTGTAGCTGGGCCAGGCCCAGTCGCTCCGGGTTTTCTATGATCATCAGGCTGGCGTTGGGCACATCCACGCCCACCTCTATCACCGTCGTGGATACCAGGAGATCTATCTCACCTTTCTGGAAACCGGCCATCACCAACTCTTTTTCGGCCGCCTTGAGGCGGCCGTGCACCAGGCCCGTGCGCAGATCGGGCAGGGCCTCTGCGAGCTGCAGCGCCGTATCCTCGGCGGCCTGGCATTGCAGTGCTTCGGACTCCTCAATGAGGGTACACACCCAGTAGGCCTGACGCTGCGCCCGGCAGGCAGCGCGCACCCGGTCGATCACCTCCTCGCGACGGCTGTCCGGTATGGCCACGGTGCTGACCGGCAGCCTGCCCGGCGGCAGCTCGTCGATAACCGAGAGATCCAGGTCCGCATAGGCGGTCATCGCCAGGGATCGCGGGATGGGCGTTGCCGTCATGATCAGCTGGTGGGGTACGAGTTCCCCGCTTCCGCCCTTTCCTCTAAGTGCCATGCGCTGGTGCACGCCGAACCGATGCTGCTCGTCGACGATAACCAGACCCAGGGCATGGAACACCACGTCCTCCTGGAGCAGGGCGTGGGTGCCGACCACCAGGCGTATTTCGCCCGAGGCCAGGGAATCCAGTATCTGCTGCCGTGCCTTGCCCTTGTGGCGTCCGGTGAGCCCGACAACCTCCAGCCCCAGGGGCTCCAACCAGTCCCGAAAACTGCGCATGTGCTGCTCGGCCAGCAGTTCGGTGGGTGCCATCAGGGCCGCCTGACAATGGGATTCCAGGGCCTGCAGAACCGCAAGGGCGGACACTATGGTCTTTCCCGACCCCACATCGCCCTGGACCAGGCGCATCATGGGATGCTTCCCGCGCAGGTCTTCACCGATCTCCCCCACCACCCTCTCCTGGGCAGCGGTAAGCTTGAACGGCAGGGAGGCCATCAACCGCCTCCTGAGGTCACCTCCGCCGACCAAGGCCCGGGCCGGCGTCCCCTTGTGCAGCCTGCGAAGCTCCCGCAAGCTCAACTGATGGGCCAGAAGCTCCTCGAAGGCGAGACGGCGCTGGGCCGGATGCCTCCCCTCGGCGAGTTCATCCAGTGAGGCGTCCGCTGGCGGCCGGTGGAGATATCGCACCGCCGCTGCCAGTTCGGGCAACCCATGGCTGCGCAGCAATGCCTCCGGCAGCAGGTCCGGAAGTCCCTGTGGATAATCAGCCAGGACAGACAGTGCCTTTTCGGTCATGCCCCGCCATGACAGCTGATGTATGCCCTCCGTGGTGGGATATATGGGGGTTAGGCTCTCCTCCATGACCTGCTCGGTTTCTCCGTCCACGCGACGGTACTCGGGATGCACCATCTCCAGGCTCTTCGGGCCGTTGCGTACCTCCCCGAAGCAGCGCAGCCTGACACCGGTTGCCAGCATTGCCTTCTGGGCCGCGGAAAAGTGAAAGAAACGCAGGGTCAGGGAGGCGTTACCTTCGGTGATCGCAACCAACAGGGAGCGGCGGCGGCCGAAGCGGATCTCCGATCCCTCGACGACCCCCTCCACCACTGCCTGATCGCCCAGCCGAAGTGCACCGATGGGTGTCACGCGCGTCCGGTCCTGGTAACGGAAAGGAAGATGAAAGAGTACATCCTGTACCGTCTGAACGCCTATTTTTTCCAGGCGCTCAGCGTTGCGAGTCCCCACCCCTTTCAGAGCAGTGACCGGCATTGCATCCAGCGATTGTGTTTTCAACGTAATGCTCTACTCGATTCTTTTGTCATCTACAGGCTCAGGACATGGAGCCGTTTGGGCACCACGGCCTGTTTTTTTGGGCCATAATACCAGACACTCCGGTTACCACCGCCGCATGCCACCCAACCCTCGACCGGGATCTTGACGATGCCTGAAAACCCCGTGAATTCAGAATTCAAGGATCATTTCTCCACCGATTCCAAAAACTACGGAAGATGCAGACCCGGTTATCCCCTGACATTGTTCCAATACCTGGCATCGGCCACGAGTGCTCATGTCTGCGCCTGGGACTGCGCAACGGGTACCGGTCAGGCAGCGGTATCGCTCGCGAACCACTACTCCCAGGTCACAGCTACGGATGCCAGCAGGGAGCAGATTACCAGGGCCCGGTGGCATGCAGGTGTTACTTATAAGGTGGCACCCGCGGAAGCCTCGACCCTGCCGGATAGTTCCGTTGATTTGATTACCGTGGCCCAGGCACTGCACTGGTTTGATATCCCAGCCTTTTCCCGGGAGGTGGTCCGTGTCCTGAAACCCGGGGGTGCTCTTGCAGTGTGGACTTATGATCTACTCCACGTAAGCCCCGATATCGACAGGGTGATCGATGAACTCTACAGTGACATACTGGCGAATTACTGGCCGGATGAGCGAAAGATGGTTGAAAGTGGTTACCAGGGAGTGGATTTTCCGTTGAAGCAGATACAGCCACCGTTGATTCTCATGAAAGAGAATTGGGATCTCCGTCACCTGACCTGCTATCTATCGACCTGGTCCGCCGTCAAGCAATATCAGAAAAAACAGGGCGCCGACCCCCTGATGCTGAGCCAAGGCAAATTGGAGGCAGCCTGGGGGGATCCGGAGAAGGCCCGGCTCATAGCCTGGCCGCTTACCCTGAAAGTCTGGATCAATGAGCCATGAACCCACCACACGGAGGCGACAACGATGTCCGTACTTCTGGAATTCAGCATGTTCCCCACCGACAAAGGTGAGAGTGTCAGCCCCTACGTCAGCCAGGTGATCGCCATGATAAGGGACAGCGGCATCCCCTACCGACTGACCCCCATGGGCACCGTTATCGAAACCAGCTCTTTGGACCAGGCACTTGGCCTGGTAGGGCAGGCGTACGGAATCCTTGAACAGGCCGGCTGCAACCGGGTCTACTCGTCCCTGAAGCTGGACATCCGCAAAGGTAAGGAGGGGCGCCTCAAGGGCAAGGTGGACTCCATCCGACAGAAGATCGGCGACGTGGCAGATTGATAATTGGGGCCTGTTAACAGGCCCCGGCAGAACAGGTATCAGAGATGACTTATCAGGAGCGCCTTCGCTTCGACACCCGGGGCCGGGGAACCTACGAGATCAGCCGGGAGATCACCCGTGTGATTCGGGATTCGGGTATCGACAAGGGTACCTGCCACGTTTTCTGCCACCACACCAGCGCCTCGCTCACCCTGTGCGAAAACGCCGACCCCACCGTGCGGCGGGACCTGGAGGCCTTCATGGCCCGGCTGGTGCCGGATGGCCATCCGATGTTCGAACACACCCAGGAAGGCCCGGACGACATGGCCGCCCATGTACGCTCCATTCTCACCAAGATGGACCTCACCCTGCCGGTCAGCAACGGCAGACCGGCACTGGGAACCTGGCAGGGCATCTATCTCTGGGAACACAGAACCCGCCCTCACAGCCGCAGCGTTACAGTGACAGTGCATGGGGAATAACCCGTCAGCGGACTTCCCCGCGTAACAGGTCCTATTTCCACTGATTCTTTGAACTGCCCCGATCAAATGGTAGAGTGTGGGCTATCTGTGGAATGAGAAAAAATAAAGTGAGCGAACAGACCCCTGCCCTTCAGGTCGAGGGCATGCACAAGTGCTTTGGCAGCCACGAAGTCCTCAAGGGCATCGACATGATTGCCAACACCGGCGATGTCATCTCCATTGTGGGCAGCAGTGGTTCAGGCAAGAGCACTTTTCTACGCTGCATCAACCTTCTCGAAACGCCGGACTCCGGGGATGTCTATGTCCACGGGGAACTGATCAAGATGAAGACCCGGCTGAACGGCAGCCGGGAAGCAGCTGACAGGAAACAGCTGCAGGGCATCCGCGCCAGGCTTTCCATGGTATTCCAGAGCTTCAATCTGTGGGCCCATAAGACAATTCTCGAAAACCTGATCGAGGCACCGATCCATGTCCTCGGCAGGACCAAGTCAGAGGCCATCGAGCAGGCGGATGCGCTGCTGCAAAAAGTGGGCATGTACGACCGGCGTGACTATTATCCCAGCCAGATCTCGGGCGGCCAGCAACAGCGGGCCGCCATTGCACGGGCGCTGGCCATGGACCCGGAGGTCATGCTCTTCGATGAGCCCACGTCGGCGCTGGACCCGGAACTGGTGGGTGAGGTGCTGCAGGTCATGCGGGATCTCGCCGATGAAGGGCGCACCATGCTCGTGGTCACCCACGAAATGAGTTTCGCCCGGGATGTATCTTCCCATGTGA
>JAHEHQ010000309.1 GCA_024644505.1 Gammaproteobacteria bacterium | reverse complement strand
GCCATCGTCAAAAAGGTGTGTGAGACCATGAAAGGCGACCGCCAGAAGAGCCGTGTGACCTTCTATTACCTGGTTGCCAAGGAGATGGGCAAGCTGGGAGACCTGTAAAGTCAGGGAGGCCGTGCAGTATAAAACCCCGGGCTCGGCCCCGATTTTCATATTGCTGGCAAAGCCCTCGCTGAGAAGTGAGGGCTTTGTTTCCGTTGGGATACCTGAAGAATCCAGCCCGCGGTTCAACCAGAAACAACAAACCCGAGCAAAAAGCCGGGGTTTGTGATCGGACTGAGAAAGGCCGGCACTACCGGGCTTTCTCTCATTTGGCAAACATCAAAGCTGTGGGCCCGCGGCGACCAGTGCCTGTCCTTCTTTGGTATCGGTGAACGAGGCGAAGTTATCGATGAACAACTGTGCAAGGTGCCGTGCCTTTTTATCCCACTCCGCGGGATCAGCGTAAGTCTGGCGCGGATCCAGGATGCCGCTGTCGACTCCTGGCAAGGCAGTCGGCATATCCAGGTTGAAGATCGGCAAACTGCTCGAAGGCGCAGCGTCGATGGAGCCATCCAGGATCGAATCGATAATGGCCCGGGTGTCTTTCAGCGAAATGCGATTGCCGGTACCGTTCCAACCCGTATTTACCAGGTAGGCTTTCGCACCGACCGCGCGCATACGCTTAACGAGAACCTCCGCATATTGTGTCGGGTGCAGCGTCAAAAAAGCCTTACCGAAACAGGCCGAGAAAGTCGGTGTCGGTTCGGTGATACCTCGCTCGGTTCCCGCCAGTTTGGCAGTAAAGCCGGACAGGAAATGGTACTCCGCCTGCTCATCCGTCAAGCGCGATACGGGCGGAAACACGCCGAAAGCATCCGCTGTGAGGAAGATCACCCGTTCCGCATGACCTGCCTTTGAGATCGGCTTGACGATATTTTCAATATGATAGATCGGATAGGAAACACGCGTATTCTCAGTGCATGAACGATCGGAAAAATCGAGATTACCCTCGTCATCGATGGTCACGTTCTCCAACAAGGCGTCACGACGGATCGCCTGGTATATGTCGGGCTCCTTTTCGGGATCCAGATCCACCACCTTTGCATAACAGCCGCCTTCGAAATTGAACACGCCCTCGTCATCCCAGCCGTGCTCATCATCGCCGATCAGTTTGCGTTTCGCATCGGCGGACAAGGTCGTTTTTCCAGTTCCAGACAAACCAAAGAAAATGGCCACGTCGCCGTTCTCGCCCTGATTGGCGGAACAGTGCATCGAAGCGATACCCTGCAGCGGCAGCAGGTAGTTCATTATCGAGAACATACCCTTTTTCATTTCACCGCCGTACCAGGTGCCCCCGATGAGTTGCATTCTCTCGGTCAAATTGAACGCCACGAAGGTTTCGGAATTCTTGCCGTGACGTTCCCAGTCCGGATTGGAGGTCTTGGACGCATTGATCACGACAAAGTCAGGCTCGAAACCCTCCAGTTGCTCATCACTGGGGCGGATAAACATGTTTTTGACGAAATGTGCCTGCCATGCCACCTCCATGACGAATCGCACACGCAGGCAGGTATCCATGTTGGCACCACAGAAACCATCGACAACAAACAGTTTCAGACCCGAAAGATGGTCCGTCACCAGTTCCTTGAGCTCACCCCATACTTCGGGGGTAATCGGCTTGTTATCGTTGACCGCGCCGCCAGTGCCGTTCCACCACAGCGAATCTTTGGTGGTTTCGTCTTTCACGATGAACTTGTCTTTGGGAGAACGCCCGGTATACACACCGGTAAAAACGTTTACAGCACCCAGTTCCGTTTGAAAGCCTTTTTCGAATCCCTGCAATCCTGGTCTGGTTTCCTCTTCATACAACTGGTCGTAGCTTGGGTTGTAGACCACTTCCCCGACGTCTTTGATACCAATACTGGCAAGATAATCAATGATGTTCTGTTCGCTCATCGCCGTCCCTCTTCGCAATCCATCCGTTTCGGTGCCCCGGTAAATCGGTCAGCTTAACCTGAGAAACGCCCCGAAGCGGCAACTTTCCCGCTCCGTAGTATCAATTATCTTGCGCACTTTCTATTTGGCAGCGCGCACGGGCTAGCGGGTTCCAGCGCCTATGTGTCGTGGCCGTGCTCCGGTAGCGCCTCTTGCGAAGAAGGTCGCAGGGCATTTTTTGCGCGCCCTTCCATCCTAAGCTGAGGTGTCTCGCCTTCAGGCGCGGGTTGCGAGCACGGCCCCGGTGGCGATCATGACGCTACCCGAAGCGCGGTTGAGAATCCGTTTCGTCTCTTGGTTTTGAAACAGCCTGCTTGCGCGCGATCCGGCATAGGCATAACCCAGCATGGTTGCCCCGAGCACCAGTGAAACGATGCCGGCGATGACCGCCACATCTGCCGTATCCAGGGTGGCGAGATCCATGAAGGCGGGCAGGAAACCGAGATAAAACAGGATGACCTTGGGGTTGCCCAGAGTTATGAGCAGGCCACTGGTCAGGTTGGCGAACCAGGAAATCTCCGGTATGGGTGTTGCGCCGGTGGCAACGTCATCTTTGCGCCAGAGCCTGAGTCCCAGCCAAAGCAGATAGCCGGCACCGAGATATTTCACCAGCGTGAACAATTCCCCGAGCAGACCCGCCAGGGCCGCCAGGCCATAGATTGCCAGAAGCAGAAACACCAGATCAGCGATCACGATCCCCAGTACCACCACGGAGGCATGTGCAAAGCCCGATGCCAGCGCCCTGGCCACGGTCGCAAACACACCCGGTCCCGGCGTTAGGGCGAGCAGAAACATGGCGCCGGCAAATGCGGCGAGAGACAGGGCGGTCATTGCAGGACTCCGGTGCAAGAGATTCTTACTGCGGCGCCCAAGTTTAGCAAAGGAGCATGGAGCCCGGTTTGGGTCCGCCATTTTGGGCGCAAGACGGGTCACCGCAATCGACAGCCTGACGAAATGCTCGGAGATTGTCGGCTGCCTGCTTTAGGTCAAAACTCTGCGCACGATGAAAGCGGTAAGTTACGGGGCTGTGCCTGCAGATGATGACGAAGTGTTACGCCCATGAAGATGCCTCCCATCCCCATGCCCGACAAGGACGGTTATTTCGGTGATTACGGTGGCCAGATCATTCCGCCCGAACTCAAGGTGGTGATGGACGAGATCACAGCGGCCTACGACACGGTGCGTCGGACCGCGGGGTTCCAGGACGAGCTGCGCGACCTGCAGAAGCACTATATCGGTCGTCCGAGCCCGCTTTTTTACGCCCGCCGACTGTCGGAAAAGCTCGGTGGTGCAAGGATCTACCTCAAGCGCGAGGACCTCAACCACACCGGGGCACACAAGATAAATCATTGCATCGGTGAGGCGCTGCTGGCCAAGTACATGGGAAAGAAAAAGGTGCTGGCCGAGACCGGCGCCGGCCAGCACGGCGTGGCGTTGGCCACCGCCTGCGCGCTGGTGGGTATCCCCTGCGAGATCCACATGGGGCAGGTCGATATCGAAAAGGAACATCCGAACGTCACCAAGATGAAGATCCTTGGCTGCAAGCTGGTTCCGGTGACGCGCGGGACCGCAACCCTGAAAGACGCGGTCGACTCGGCATTCGAGGAATATCTCAAGGATCCGGTGGGCAGCATCTACGCGATCGGCTCGGTGGTCGGGCCGCACCCCTTCCCGATGATGGTACGTGACTTCCAGCAGGTCGTGGGTGAAGAGGCGCGTGCACAGTTTCTGGAACGCGAGGGCCGCCTGCCGACCCAGGTGGCGGCCTGCGTCGGGGGCGGTTCGAATGCGATGGGGATCTTCACCGCTTTTCTCGATGATGAGGACGTGGGACTGGTGGGGGTCGAGCCCGCAGGGCGCGGACTGGATACACCGGATCATGCAGCCACGCTGACCCTGGGCACGCCGGGCG
>JAHEHQ010000308.1 GCA_024644505.1 Gammaproteobacteria bacterium | reverse complement strand
GGACGGGCTCAACCCTGCGGCCTCAGTCCGATGAGGCGAAGGCCTCGATTGCGGAATCTTTAAAGAAAAACATCTGGCCGCTCATCGAGGATGGAAGCATCCGGCCGGTGATTTACAAGACTTACCCCATTGCCGAGGCCGAACAGGCCCATCGGCTCATGGAGAGTTCCTGGCATATCGGGAAGATCCTCCTTACTCTGTAGAATTTTACCGCATGGCCATGAGGTTCGTGATCAGCACGTGCTGGGCGCGGTCCACCTCCTCTTTGATTTGATGAGCAAGGTCCGCTTCAGGACCGCAACATACGACTGCTGCCTTGGTGTAGCTCTTGGTCGACTGCCGCACCGCCTCTATCATGGCCTTCTCGATAATCTTCGAGATGGTCGCGGTTTCGGACTTGGTGAGAGGCTTGGATACGGATTTTTCGATCTTCGCTACTGCATTGTCCACCAGGCTTTTCAGTGACATTTCTCAGTTCCCTCGATAAGGTGTGGTTACGGGCAATATTACCATTCGGATCCGGGTATTCTCCCACAGATCAAATGATGACGCTGTAAAGTTGCCAACCTGCGAATCCCAGCAGGAAGCCCCCGGCAATGCGGCTGATCCACTGCATCGCCGAGGCATCGATCTTGTGTCTGATGCGGGATACGCCTATGGCGAGTGCCAGCCACCAGATCGCCGATCCGAAGAATACCCCGGCAATCAGTGTGCCAATGGAATTCGGATCCAGGATGGTGCTGCCGCTCAGTGCCGCAAAGACGGCGGTAAAGGAGAGTATCGTCGCCGGATTTGCCAGGGTGAGCACCAACGTCGAGGCAAAGGCCCTCAGAGAATCCCGGGTCGTGGCGGGTGCGTCGGCGTCTGCTGCCGGTCCGGCCCGGAGAAACCGGATCCCCAGCCAGCCCAGGAAGACCACTCCGACAAGGGATATGGGCCTGGAGGCGGAAGTGAAGGCTTGGGTTACCGTCGTCAGCCCGAAAGCACCAATGGCGCCATAGATCCCGTCAGCCGTTGCTGCCCCCAGGCCACTGGAAAATCCGGCTTTGGCACCCTGGGTTAACGTGCGCTGGATGCAGATCAATCCAATCGGGCCTACGGGAGCGGCGATCGAAAACCCCACAAGTAAGGCTTTGGCAAAAAGTATGAAGTCCACTATCCATTCCCGCCGGAGTTTTGTTATCCGTTGGCTTGATTATGTCAACCAATGCCCTATTCTTGAATGTGAAAATTATGGAATATTGGGGATAATTACTTAAATATTCAGGCCTATTAATCCGCGGGCATAGAAAATGAATATCGATGGGATTTCCTGGAGAATTTTGAATGCCGTTCAAGGGGACGGCCGTATCTCGCTGAAAGCCCTGGCAAGCGAGGCGGGACTCTCGCTGCCGGCAACCTCAGAGCGCCTCAAGCGGCTGGAAGAGGCCGGTGTCATAGACGGCTACCGGGCAGTGGTTCACCCCGAATCTGTGGGCTATGGTGTCACGGCGGTCATCGGCATGACCACCCCCAAACCCGCAAAAGCACGACTGGTGGAGCAGTTGACGGAGATGCCGGAGGTTATCGAATGCCTGCATGTCACCGGGCAGGACTCCTACCTTTTGAGGGTTGTCACGAGGGATCTCGCACATCTGGAGGACTTTGTCGGCTCCATCAACCCCTACGGCGAAACCCGGACCTCCATCGTACTCTCACAGCCTATCCGTCTGCGTTCGGTTTCCGACCCGGCAGCGTAGGAATTCATTGACGAAAGCAGCTGCCGCATGCAGGAAAACAATGGTTTCTTATCGATTGCCGGTTGAAAAATTTTTTCCGATCCCCGGGTCTGTTGATATCGAGAACCAACCCCGGGAAAGTCCCGCGTGGTCGTATCTCGAATCAATGTAACTACCAACTACCGGAGGATAAAATGAGGGTGCGCCTCTTATTGTCATTACTAGTCTTGCTGGTCTGTTCCAACACGGCGTTGGCGGACAAGGCCGAAATATTCTCATCGTTTCTCGGTGGAGCCATCCGCGGCTATGAGCCGGTTGCCTACTTCACCCAGGGCAGGCCCGTGAAGGGCAGCGGTGATTTTATTCTGGAATACAAGGGGGCTACCTGGAAGTTTTCCTCGGCGGAAAACAGGCAGGCCTTTGTGGAGATGCCCGAAAAGTACGCCCCCCAGTATGGCGGATACTGTGCTTACGCAGTCTCTCAGGGATACACCGCGTCCATCGATCCCCAAGCCTGGGCGATCGTGGACGAAAGGCTCTACCTGAACTACAACAAGGATGTCCGGGCAAAATGGAGCCGGGATATTCCAGGAAACATAAAAAAGGCCAACGCAAACTGGCCAGGTGTACTTGGCGCTGGTTGATCCTGTCCCTTGTGGAATTACGGGCGTGATTCGGACAGCATGCTCAGATGAGTGCCGACGCATTGGGCCAGCGCGTTCAGGTCATAGCCCCCCTCCAGCATCGCGATCAGCCTGCCGCTGGCGTGTCTGTCGGCAATCTCCATCATGCGTTTGGTCATCCATCCGTAGCAGCCGGTGGTGAGGTTGATCTGCGCCAATGGGTCCGCGGCGTGGGCGTCGAAGCCGGCCGATATCAGAACGATTTCCGGCTTGAAGGCATTGACCGCAGGCAGTATGCGGTCTGTAAAGGCCTGCTTGTAGTCCGCATCGTCAGATCCCGCGGGCATCGGGCAGTTCAGGGTTGCCCCGCTGCCCCTGCTCAAACCGGTCTCGGATGCGGCCCCGCTGCCGGGATAAAACGGATACTGGTGCAGGCTGACGTAGAAAACAGAGGGATCCTCCTCGAAGGTATGCTGGGTGCCGTTTCCGTGGTGCACGTCCCAGTCCAGGATCAGGATCTTCTCCAGTCCATGTTTTTCCTGCAGATAGCGTGCCAGGATGGCGATATTGTTGAACAGGCAGAATCCCAGGGCCATCTCGTGCTCCGCATGGTGACCCGGCGGACGCACCAGTCCGAAGGCGTTGTCCAGCGCTCCCGACATCACCCGGTCGCCCAGCTCCAGGGCACCCCCCGCCGCCAGCAGTGCAATGTCGTAGGACTTGGGCGAGATGGCCACGTCCAAGACGTCGAGGTGGGCATAGTGTTTGCGGCAGGCCGCTGCGGCCCGGTCGATATACTTGGGAGCATGAATCTGTTGTATCCATTCGGATTCAGCAGGCCGCGGCGAGATGCGCGTTATGTCTTCAAAGAAAGGCTGTTTCTCCAGGAACTGCATAACAGCGGTCAGACGATCGCTGCGTTCAGGATGCCCGAAGCCGGTGTCATGTTCCAGGTAGATAGAGTCATAAAGCAGTCCCGTGGTCATGATCGCGAGCCTCCGTCGAGAAACCTTAAAACAAGTATACCTATTTTGCGGGCAGTGCAGTCACAAAGGTGAATGGGACGGGTTTCACAGGTCAGCTATTTGTTCCCGCTTCGAAGATCACTTATGCCAAATCCGTCAAGGGGGTAGTGAACCGTAATTGACTTGAGCGCGTATCAACGGTGACGCACTAGAAAACGGTCTTTAGACTCTGCCAAGAGGCAAATGGAACAGAGAATCGTTCAGACAACCGCAACATTGAGTATAGGAGACACATCATGAAGAAATATATGGCAATTGCAGCCGTTATCACCGCCATGCAGATATCCGGCTCGGGATTCGCCGGGGTGGATGATGACGATGTCCTGTACGGCACGGGACGCTTTTCCCACGATACCCTTTCGTCGAGCAAGGGCGTGCCTTTCGACAGCCGGGAAGCCATCCGGATGGGCCAGCAGGGCAATGATTCCGATGTCCTGTACGGCAACGGGAAAGTCCGGGCGACCGGTACCGTGCCCCATGACCCGATGGCTTACGACCGGGACGATCGTGACGATCATCTTTCCCGCAGGTC
>JAHEHQ010000033.1 GCA_024644505.1 Gammaproteobacteria bacterium | reverse complement strand
GTCCCTATGAAGCTGCTTTAGTCGGCCATAAACTTCATGATCCAAAACAACCCATAGAGATACTGCGCACCATCCACAGTTTTGATCCCTGTATTGCCTGTGCCGTGCATCTGTCAGACGAGCAGGGGGAGGAAATGCTGCGCATCAAGGTGACCTGAGCCCGGTAGTTACTGCTATTCTGGCTCTGTGACCGACTACAATCCCTACATACTCGGTTTTGTGGAGCAGGGCGGCCGCTCGGGGGACGTCTGGCTGCCGCTCCAGGAGGCCATAGAAACCTTCGGGGACCTGCCCAGTCGCTACGGGTTCCTGCCGGAGTTTAAGGTGCGCAGGCAAAGGCGCACCCTGAATCTCGCCCTGGGCAGTGCCATCAACCATATCCTGCGTCGCGTGCCCGATCTGAAGCGGCAGGTCTTCGAGTTCTACGAAGCCTGGCACCGGGACTGGGCAACGGAATTCGGCATCGATACAAAGCCGCTTTTCAACCGCTGCCGCGTCGATCAACTGATGTCCTGGATAGACTCCCACCGCGGACTGTTGGAGACTCATGAGTCCTTTCCCATCAGAGATGAAATACTGTCAAAAGGACTGATCAGGCGGGATGTGCTCAATTCCATTTCCGATGAGAAGCTGCTGAACAAGGCTAAGGAGATCCTGGTCAGAAAGCGGGACCAGAAGATCCGCAACCATGTCACTGGGGCCGAAATATATGATGCGGAGGTCAGGAAGCTGAGGGTGAGGGAACTGCTACAGGGACTGCATGAGCGCGTGGGCATGCTGCCGGGCAGCATCGACAGATTGACGGCATCAATCTATACCGATGAGATTTCCCATGGGCTTGCCGAGTTGTGCCGGATGAACGGGGAGCCGGGCAGGGGGCTGGAATCCCTTTCCGGAGAGGGAACGGAATTTGCTTTTGCCACGAGGGATCTGGAGATGCTGCGATTGGGCAGCGATATCGGCGATTGCACCGCGGTGCCTTTCCGGCAGGTGGATGCGCATACGGAGAATATCTACTGGACGCTGTACCCCTGGATGCTCGACCGGAACTACCTGATTCTGAAGGTGCACCACCAGGGGGGGCTGGTCATGAAGGTGCATCTGCTACCGCTGGTAACTTATGAGTCCGGCAAGGCACAGGTCTTTCTTGCCGTGGACGCCATTGAGACTGCCATTGTCATGCGAAGGGATATCCCGGGGGAAAACCGGTTGTCGGAAACCCGGTGCCGGGATGTGCTCGAATCGGTACGCAGGGAGATTCTTCGCATTGCCGATGCCATGGGCGTGCAGGATGTCTACCTGGAACTCTTCTCCAACAATCCCATCGTGCGTGGCTGGCTGGAGGGTTTTGAAAAAACCTATCTCGATGTGGGCGCCATTCACAAGGTTGACGAGCTGGAGGACATATTCAACCTGGCACGCAGTCTTTCCGCCGCGTTCGACGAGCCGGCACCGGATCACGTCTTCATGGAGATACAGTTTCGCAACACCCAATTGATGTCCCATCAGACGCCGAAAACCAATATCAAGGGTTTTGCCACACTTCGCACCGGATCGGTGAGCGGCTTTGCAATGAGCAAGGTGATCGGTGTATGACCGCCCTAACGCTTTGATTGCATACCGTTGCTGGCCGCCACTGGTCGGAATCCCCTGCCTGAAAATCTGACTGTGCAACCGCTACCACACTGAAGTTTTTGATTTACCTGCCGAACTACCCTGTAGGCGAAATGAGGTTCAGGAACATGCTAGACAGGCAGATACAGGCGGCAGACTATTCCCACGCGATGACGGCGGAACAACTGGTTCAGGGTCTGGAACAGGTAATGTCGCTTCCCGACGCCTGTCTGCGGGTAAACCAGCTGATAGAGGATCCCGACTCTTCATCTGCGGACATAGCCGAGGTCATCGCCCAGGATGCGGATTTAAGCGGGCGCATGCTGCGGCTGGTCAACAGCGCGTACTACGGACTGTCCGGCCGTGTGGAGACGATTTCCCGGGCGGTAACCATTATCGGCACCGGAGAGCTGCGGGACCTGGCTCTCATGACCGCAACCTGCGACCTGTTTCAGGGTATTCCCGCGGACATGTTCATCATGAGAGACTTCTGGCACTACTCCGTGGCGACGGGCATTCTCGGCCGGACCCTGGCAAAAAAATGCAACGTGCTGCACGGGGAACGCCTTTTCGTAATGGGTGTGCTGCACGACATCGGGCGCCTGGTTATTTTGCAGCACATGACGGAGAAGGCGAGGGATGTGCTTTTGGTGGCCGATGGCAAGAATGATCTGCTGGTTGGCGCCGAACAGGAAATCCTGGGATTCGACCACGCCGAGGTGGGCTATGAACTCGCCAGGGCCTGGAATCTGCCGGAAAGTATTTCAACCAGCATCCGGTACCATCATGACCCCATGGCGGCCCGGGAATTCGGCCTGGAATCGGCCCTGGTGCATATCAGCCAGGCCATGGCGTACCACCTGGTCTGGGGCAGGGAGGATGACCTGGGATATATCGATGGGGGCGTCTGGGAACTGACGGGTTTGACGGTTGAAAACTGTCTGGAAAGCACGGAGTCACTGGGTGACCAGATAATGGAGATGTTTGCCGTATTGATAGGTGACGGAAACCCCAAGGCATCCCCCAAAAGGCGGGGGTGACTTTTTCAAACTATCCGATTGTTTCTTGGCAATCTAGCCTGCATAAAGCGAAGCGAAACGCGGGGATCGATTTGGTTTAAACCCGTGTTTCGCAAGCTCAACACAGGCTACCAAACTATTCTTCCCTCGGCCCTCGGCACTACCTTCAGATACCCATTTCATCAAATAACGTCTTCAGCCCGGGTTTGTTTTCGAGCATCTCGCTGCGGTCCAGTCCCTGCAATTCATGGGGAAAGACCAGCCACCGGTCAGTTTCGTGGATGTAGTAGTCCGGTTTGATATCCGTCCTGTTGTTGGTGGGTTTGAACCAGGGTGTGGCAATCCTGATGTCACCGGGTGTGTTTCGCCGGGCCTTTTTGTGCAGGGTGTCCACCACGGCCTGTACGCTCAGGCCGGTATCGAAAACATCGTCCACGATCAGGAGTGAATCGTTCCAGTTCATTTTCCGGATGAGGTAGCCCAGTCCATAGACCTCCACCTCCTTTTCCCGCTGACCGATGCCGGTGTAGGAAGACGTGCGTATGGCAATGTGGTCTGTTTTTACACCCTGCAGATCCAGAATTTCCTGCACGGCGATCCCCACCGGCGTGCCGCCGCGCCATATACCCACGATAAAATTCGGCCTGAAATCCGACTGCAGGATCTGCAGTCCCAATCGGAAAGAGTCTGTCAGCAGCTCCTGGGCGCTGATATAGATTTTCTCGTTCATTAGGGAATCTGTACTCCTTCATTGGCCAATAACCCGATGAGACGTATGAGAGGCAGGCCAATCAGTGCATTGGGATCATCTCCCTCCAGGCGCTCGAACAGGGCAATGCCCAAACCCTCTGATTTGAAACTGCCGGCACAGTCGTAGGGTTTTTCCCTGTCCAGGTATCGCTCAATCTGTCCGGCATCAAGGCCGCGAAAATGGACATGAAAGGGTTCGCAAATTGTCTGGGCGCGGTCGGTCGCCGTATTCAGGAGACAAAGACCCGTCAGGAATGTAACCTTCCTGCCGGAGGCCCTCGTCAGTTGTGTTATGGCGGCGGATCTTGAACCCGGTTTTCCGAGGATCTCGCCTTCGATGCAGGCCATCTGGTCCGAACCGATGACCAGGTTTTCCCGGAAATCATCTGCGACCGCTCTGGCCTTGGATTCGGCAAGCCGGACAACCAGGGTCTCCGGGGACTCATTCAATCGGGGCGACTCGTCGACGTCCGGGGAGGCGGTGACAAAATCAAGACCCAGACGCTCCATAAGTTGTCTGCGATAAGGGGAAGTGGATCCCAGCACGATCCTGGGCGCTGATTTTCTCATCCGGTGGATTTCTCCAACTTTGACCTTTCCTGCGGCCCATAATATCATTGTCCGCTTATGTTGACCCGGCTGCCTGAATTTGTGGATCCCTGGCGACTCGCGGATCAGGGCAAGTCCTTCTCAGGGCAGGAAAAGCTCAGGAATTTCTCCCGTCTTCGCGGTCTTTTGACGCGCCCGGACGGGGAAGTGGCGTTCGAGCTTCGGATCGGCCGCGATGAAGGGCGATGGCCCCGAATCAAGGGATGGGTGCGAACCACCTTGAATCTGGAATGTCAGCGTTGCCTGGAGGAACTGGGGGTTCCGGTGAACGCTAGGCTGGATCTGGCTGTCATCGAGGTACCTGGGGAGGCTGATGCACTCCCGGAATCCTGTGAACCGGTTCTGGCGGAAGACGGCCGCCTGAGGCTCCTGGATATTATCGAGGATGAGTTGTTGCTTGCCGTGCCGCAGGTACCCAGACATGAAGCGGAAGACTGTGCGGTGGCGGCGCAGCGAGCAGTGGCACCTCAGGGTCGCGCCGACACAGTACAGACAGAGGTCCCGGAAAGTCCGTTTGCGGTGCTGGCCGGGATGAAGACTAAACGAAAGAACTGATTACAGATACCAGGAGCTTGAACCAATGGCGGTCCAGAAAAGCAGAAAGACTCCCTCACGGCGCGGCATGCGCCGATCCCATGATGGGTTGAACTCAGAGAGCCTCTCGATCGATCCCACTTCCGGGGAGACCCACCTGCGTCACCATGTGACGCCGGATGGATTCTACCGTGGCCGCAAAGTCGTAAGCGGCAAGAGCGAGTAGACCAACCGTCGCTGTCCTGTGCAGATTCCGGCTATCCACACCGTCCCGTCCCGGGGCGGTGGTTTTTTAGCCCTGTCGGAAAGCTCCGTATCGCTGCCGGCATAAACCTGTATGTCTGAGCAAATCACCATTGCCCTGGATGCCATGGGTGGGGATTTCGGGCCCGCGGTCGTGATTCCGGCCGCCCTGAAGTTCCTGCGCAACAACAGGGATGTGAATCTCATCCTGGTGGGTCGCAAAGAGGTGATTCATCGGGAACTGGAAGGCAAGCGTTACGATGCTCGTTTGGAGGTAAAGCACGCCTCGCAGGAAGTGGAGATGAGTGAGCTTCCATCAAAGGCCCTGAGAGGCAAGAAAGACTCCTCCATGCGTGTGGCCATCGACCTGGTGAAGGCGGGAGCGGCGGACGCCTGCGTCAGCGCCGGCAATACCGGGGCACTGATGGCAACCGCCCGATTCGTCCTTAAGATGCTTCCCAATGTCGACCGGCCCGCGATTATTACGGCTATCCCGTCCATTCATGGTCACACCTGGATGCTCGACCTTGGTGCCAACGTAGATTGCAGTGCCAGCCACCTCTTCCAGTTTGCCGTCATGGGCAGTGAACTGGTTGCGTCGGTCGATGATGAGGTGGCCAATCCCCGGATCGGGCTCCTCAATATCGGTCAGGAGGAGATCAAGGGCAACGAGCAGGTCAAGGGGGCGCATGAACTCCTGTCTGCCAGTTCCCTGAACTACGTGGGTTATGTGGAAGGAAACGACATCTATCAAGGTGACGTGGACGTGATCGTATCGGACGGATTTGTCGGCAACGTGGCACTGAAAAGCTCCGAGGGTGTGGCCAAGATGGTGAGCCACTTTATGAAAGAGGGATTTGGTCAGAATATTCTGACACGTACGGCGGGGCTGGTGGCCCTGCCGGTGCTCAAGGGCCTCAGGCGGAAGATCGATCCCAGACGTTACAACGGCGCCAGTCTCCTCGGGCTTCGCGGTATCGTGATCAAGAGTCATGGGGGGGCAGACGCGATGGCATTCAATTACGCCATCAGTATTGCCAAGAAGGCCGTCCATACCCACGTGCCGGATCGAATTGCAAGCCGGGTCGGGGCACAACTCAACGACAGGGGTGGCGTGTGACTTATTCCCGGATAGCAGGGACGGGGGGGTATCTGCCACGGAACGTGATGACCAACCACGACCTCGAAAAGCTGGTCGATACTTCGGATCAGTGGATTCAGGATCGTACGGGTATCAAGAAACGGCACATCGCGGAGCCCGGTGAAACCACCTGCGATCTTGCAGAGAACGCGGCAAGGCTTGCCATGGAGGCAGCGGGCAAGGGGCCGGATGATATCGATCTGATCGTGCTGGCAACGACAACCCCGGATCAGGTGTTTCCGAGCACGGCCTGTCTGCTGCAGAGCAGGCTGGGCATCCACGGCTGCGCGGCGTTCGATATCCAGGCGGTCTGTACGGGCTTTGTCTATGCCCTGGGCGTGGCGGATAAATTCGTTCGAAGCGGCAGCACGAAGTGCGCATTGGTCATCGGTGCCGAAACCTTTTCACGCATTCTCAACTGGAAAGACCGCGGTACCTGCGTGCTTTTCGGGGATGGGGCCGGAGCGGTTATCCTGGAAGCGGCTGAAGAGCCCGGAATATTGTCCAGTCATCTCCACGCCGATGGAGATTACGTCAGCCTGCTGCATGTGCCGGACGGGGTGTCCAAAGGCTATGACAAGATGAGCACGGAACGCGCCTTCGTGGAGATGAGAGGCAATGAAGTCTTCAAGATGGCGGTCAATACCCTGGGCCGGATCGTGGATGAAACCCTGGAACACAACAATCTGGACAAGAGCGATATCGACTGGCTGATTCCCCACCAGGCCAATATCCGCATCATCCGCGCCACGGCGAAGAAACTGCGTATGTCCATGGACCGCGTGGTGGTGACGGTTGACCAGCACGGTAATACATCCGCGGCCTCGGTTCCCCTGGCGCTGGACGTCGCAGTGAGGGACGGCCGGATCAAACGCGGGGATATGCTGCTCATGGAGGCCTTCGGGGGAGGGTTTACGTGGGGTTCGGTGCTGGCCAGGTACTAGGGCCTGACATATCGGAACAATGGTTTTTCGGGTTCAACGGCCCCAGGATTTATGGAGACCTTTGATGCTGCAAGATGAAATCGCGCTCGTAACCGGTGCCAGCAGAGGGATCGGCAAAGCCATAGCCGACACACTCGGTGCCCAGGGGGCCACGGTCGTTGGCACCGCAACCTCCGAGGAGGGTGCCGCCGCCATCAGTGAGCGTCTCGCGGCGGCCGGAATCAAAGGCCGCGGCATCAGGCTGGACGTCACTGAACAGCGGTCTGTGGATGAGGTGATCAAGACCCTGTCCGGAGAATTCGGCGCCCCGTCGATCCTGGTCAACAATGCCGGGATAACCCGGGACAACCTGCTCATGCGCATGAAGGACGAAGAGTGGGATGACATCATCAACACCAATCTGACCTCCGTATACCGGTTGTCCAAGGCCTGCCTGCGGGCCATGATGAAAGCCCGGAAGGGAAGGATCATCAATATCACCTCTGTGGTTGGTGCAACGGGCAACCCAGGGCAGACCAATTACTCTGCCGCCAAGGCGGGCCTCATCGGCTTTACCAAATCACTGGCAAGGGAGGTTGGATCCCGGGGTATCACGGTCAACGCCGTGGCGCCGGGTTTTATCGACACGGACATGACCAGGGAACTGCCTGAAGCACAAAAGGCGGCCCTGTTGTCGAATATTCCCCTTGGCAGGCTTGGGAGCCCTGATGAGATCGCTTCAGCCGTGGCTTTTCTGGCATCTGAGACAGCCGGGTACATTACGGGTGAGACGCTTCACGTCAACGGCGGCATGTACATGGGATGACAACAGGGGAAATCCCGGTCGGGGTTGTATGGCTGTATTAACCAAAGGAAAACAGTCAGAAATCAGGCCCGATGCCAAAACGGGTGTCGCTGTTGGAATTACTTCAAAATTAACGGTTTTGTTATACAATAGCCCGTCGGTTACCGTTGGGCATCACCTGGAAATTACGCGGAGGTAATAAAGAAAATGAGCTCAGTCGAAGAACGGGTTAGAAAAATTGTTGTGGAACAGCTCGGTGTCACCGAGGACGAGGCCACCATGGAAGCCTCTTTCGTGGACGATCTGGGTGCGGATTCCCTGGATACCGTGGAACTGGTCATGGCTCTGGAAGAGGAATTCGAGACTGAGATCCCCGACGAAGATGCCGAAAAGATCACGACGATACAGCAGGCGGTAGATTACATCGTCGCGCATTCCAGCTGATCGCTCCGCAGTTCATCGGACAAGGCCGTAATCTGCCGTTTCAGCGGGGTTCGGCCTTTTGTCTTTTTCGATCCTAAGAAATTGTCATAGAGGTTAGATTTAAACATGTCTGAAAGAAGGGTTGTGGTAACCGGTCTCGGCATGGTCGCTCCTGTTGGACATACGGTGGCGGAGTCCTGGGACAATATAATTGCCGGCAAAAGCGGTATCCGGCCCATCACCCATTTCGACGTCGAACCATTCAGTGTGCACTTCGGCGGTCCCATTTACGACTTTGACATCACCCAGTACATCTCCAACAAAGATGCACGCAAGATGGATAAGTTTATCCACTATGGAATGGGAGCGGGCTGTCAGGCCATTGAACAGGCTGGACTGGAGGTCACCGAGGAGAACGCCAAGCGCATCGGTGTGGCGATCGGCAGCGGAATTGGTGGAATAACGGGCATTGAAAACAATTACCAAGCCTATATCGACAGGGGGCCGAGAAAGATCTCGCCTTTCTTTGTGCCTGCGAACATTGTCAACATGGTGGCGGGTGACCTTTCCATCAAATACGGCCTGAAGGGGCCCAATTACTCGATCGTATCGGCCTGTGCCAGCGGTACCCATAATATCGGTGAGGCGGCCCGGCTCATACGCCATGGTTACATTGATGTCATGATCGCGGGTGGGGCGGAGATGGCAACATCACCGGTCGGACTGGGCGGTTTTGCGGCGGCCCGGGCCCTGTCAACGCGAAATGACGACCCGCAAGGTGCAAGCCGGCCCTGGGATCGGGACCGGGACGGGTTCGTATTGAGTGACGGCGCCGGTGTCATGGTGTTGGAAGCTTACGAAATCGCCAAGGCCCGGGGTGCGAACATTCTTGCGGAACTGGTGGGTATCGGCATGAACTCCGACGCTTTTCACATGACCGCGCCTTCGGAAAACGGAGAGGGTGCCAGTGACTGCATGTTGCTTGCTTTGAACGATGCTGGCATCAACACGGATCAGGTCAAATATATCAATGCCCACGGTACCTCCACGCCGGCAGGCGATGTGGCGGAAACCATTGCCGTTAAAAGGGCCTTCGGTGACCATGCCCATAAACTGTGCGTAAGCTCCACCAAGTCCATGACCGGACACATGCTGGGAGCGGCAGGCGGGGCCGAGGCTGTATTCACCGTCCTTGCCATACGCGACCAGGTGGCGCCGCCGACCATAAACCTGGAGAACCCGGACCCGGAATGTGATCTGGATTATGTTCCCAACACAGCCCGGGAGATGGATATCGATGTGGCCGTGTCCAATTCATTCGGTTTCGGGGGCACCAACGGATCCCTGGTTTTCCGCCGCTTCACCGGTTGACCGGGGTTCGAAGTCATCATCCTGATGAAGAAGAAAAGGCGGGGTCGGGATCCCGCCTTTTCCGTTAGACGGCGGGAATCTCAGCTTGTTGATTAACGGCACACCTACCCAGGTAATCGAGGCCGCCGACCGGGGTCTGCAGTACGGCGACGGCCTGTTTGAGACCCTGGCCGTGGTTGAAGGACAGCCTTGTCTCTGGAAGCCACATATGAATCGCCTTCGATCCGGCTGCGAACGTATGGGTATTGAGTGCCCGGACGAATCTCTGCTGCTCCGGGAGTCCCTGGCGGAGATAGACGCCGAACAGCATGGGATTCTGAAGATCATCGTCACCCGGGGGGCTGGTCAGAGGGGGTATCGGCCACCCGTGCCGTCAAAGCCCAACCGGATTCTGGACTGCACACCCTGGCCCGCCCATTTGGATACCCGGTCGGACCCGGGGGTGGAAGTCCGTTTGTGCTCGCTGCGGCTCGGGAGAAATCCGGTGCTGGCCGGCATGAAGACGCTCAATCGCATTGAGCAGGTTCTGGCGAGATCCGAGTGGTCCGATGATCGAATCGCCGAGGGATTGATGTTCGATACCGAGGGATATCTCATCGAGGGCACCGCGAGCAATCTGTTTCTTTTCCTCCGGGGTCGTCTGGTCACGCCTGATCTCACAAACTGCGGAATCGCCGGTATCATGCGTGGCCTGGTTATGGAACAGGCCGAGAAGCTGGGGATCCCCTTGTCGATTCAAAATCTCCGTCTGGCGGATCTTAAGGCTGCTGATGGTCTGTTCCTGACCAATTCACTGATCGGTATACGGCCTGTCGCGAAGGTGGGAGACTGGACCTACGGGTTGGAGTGCATGGATACGGGTCTTGTCAAAGAGGTTGTGAGCCGGGGATTTGGTGACGAGGTACACTAATGCCGCAGCGTATCATTGGTTTGACGATTATCCTGGCAAGCTTTGTGTTTGCCTGGCTGATGATGGATTTCAATAACTTTATTGATACGCCCCTTGGGATACCCACGGATGGTGAGGTATACGAACTCAGACTCGGCAGCACGGTGTCAACGCTCGCCAACGATCTGCATGAAATGGGTTACCTGGACAAACCCTTTTACCTGCGCCTGCTGGCCCGCTGGGATGGGTCGGCCAAGAAAATCAAGGCCGGCGAGTACCAGTTCAGCCCTGGTATGAAACCCAGGGATCTTCTGAATCTGTTGACCTCCGGGAAAGTGATGTCCTATTCCCTGACCCTGGTCGAGGGATGGAATTTTAAACAGGTACTCCAGGCGGTCGGCCAGCATTCCGCCTTGACCCAGACACTGAAGGATCTCCCGCCTGGGGAAATCATGAAGGAACTGGGTTACCCGGATGAGCACCCCGAGGGGCGCTTTCTCCCCGATACCTACAGATTTCCCCGGGGCACCACAGACAAGGCCTTTCTCAGGAGGGCCCACGAGGCCATGCGCAAGATTCTGGAGTCGGAGTGGCCTGAGCGCCAGGAAGGACTACCCCTGAAAACACCTTACGAAGCGCTGATCCTGGCGTCCATCGTGGAAAAAGAGACAGGGCTGGCCAGTGAGCGGCCCGCGATAGCCGGGGTTTTCATCCGGCGCCTGAAAAAGGGGATGAAGCTTCAGACGGATCCCACGGTAATCTATGCCATGGGTGACGAATACAAAGGCAACATCCGTCGCCGCGATCTGAAACGCGACAGCCCGTACAACACCTATGTACACAAAGGTCTGACACCGACCCCCATCAGTATGCCCGGTGCTGACGCAATCAGGTCCGTACTGCATCCCGAGGATGGAAAGGCTTTGTACTTCGTAGCCAGGGGTGATGGCAGCCATCAATTTTCCGCAACACTCAAGCAACACAACCAGGCGGTTCGCAAGTATCAGCTCAAGCGATGATGAAGATTCACACAGATAACATGAGCGAGCGGGGAAAGTTCATTACGGTTGAGGGTATCGAAGGTGCCGGAAAGAGCAGTAACCTGGCGTATATCCGGCAACTGCTGGATTCGGTGGGCAGAAGGCATATATTCACCCGGGAACCGGGCGGTACGGAACTGGGTGAGGATATTCGCCGGCTCCTGCTGGACCACAAACACAGCGGCATGGGAAGCGATGCCGAACTCCTCCTGATCTTCGGGGCCCGGGCGGAACATATCGAAAGCGTCATCAACCCGGCTCTGAACGCGGGTATGTGGGTGCTCTGTGATCGTTTCACCGACGCCTCGTACGCCTATCAGGGGGGTGGCCGGGGTATGGATTCGGAGCGTATCCGGACCCTTGAGAAATGGGTGCAGGGTGATTTGAAGCCGGATCTGACACTGTTGCTCGATCTGCCCGTGGAAACGGGTCTGGCAAGGGCAGGCAACCGCTCCGAACCCGATCGTTTCGAGGTGGAACACCGGTCGTTCTTCGATGGGGTCAGAGAGGCCTATCTGGAGATAGCCGGAAGGGAACCCGAACGTGTGAGAGTCATCGACGCATCATTGTCGGTTGATCAGGTCAGAGGCCAGATCGCAACGGTGCTCGGCAGTTACCTGTCCGCGGTGAACTAGTACTCCGTCAATTGGCAGGGGAAGCCAGCCATTGCCGGCGAGTTGCGCCTTGCCATGAACGCTGACAAACTCACTGAACCCGGCACTATCATATTGACGGAGTACTAGGTGCAAGAGGCCAACGACAACTTTTCGATACTGCCCTGGCACCATACACAGTGGCAGCGTCTCCAAGCCGGACGCACTGAAGGACGACTTCCCCATGCGCTGCTGATCAACGGGGCCGCAGGTCTGGGTAAAAGCCGGTTTGCCCACTGTTTCGCCGCATCATTGCTCTGTACCGGAAACGGCAAGGCAGGTATGCCCTGTGGCAACTGCAAGGGCTGTCTGCTTCTCAAGGCCGGTAATCACCCTGATTTCACTGTCGTGATGCCGGAGGAAGCGGGCAAAGGTATCAGGATAGATGCCATCCGGGGCGTCACCAGCCGTGAGGTGTTGACTGCCCAGTATGGTGGGTACAAGGTGATTATCATTGAGCCCGCCGACGCGCTCAACATATCGGCTTCCAACAGCCTGTTGAAGACCCTGGAAGAGCCCGTGTCCCGGACACTGATTATTCTGGTGACCTCCATACCCGGCAAGCTTCAGGCGACGATA
>JAHEHQ010000307.1 GCA_024644505.1 Gammaproteobacteria bacterium | reverse complement strand
CGCAGCAGAAATTTTGCAAGTGCCATCGTGCTCACGAATCCGAGCAGGGCAATCAGCAATGCCGCTTCAAAAAAGTCCGCGCGCCCTATACGAACACCGAAAAGTACGATCAGTGCAGCGGAGTTGATATAAAGGGTGTCCAGCGCAAGAATACGGTCGGTGGCATCCGGACCGATAAACAATCGCCAGGCATTCAGCATCAAAGCTATGCCCAACAGTATCACCGCAACCGTAACGGCCATGTCGATCATGGGAATATCTCCTTTATCAATGCCTCGTAGCGGGATTTGATCTGCTGAACGAGATCATCCGGATCCTCTATGCTGAGTGCATGCACCAGCAGAAAGCGGTTCTCAACATCTATGTCTGCGGACACCGTACCGGGTGTCAGCGATATCACACTTGCCAGAAGACTTACCGCAAAATCCGATTCCACATCCAACGGCACCTTCACGAACATGGGGCGGATCGCGCGCCTTGGGCCGAGTACCACCTTTGCCACTGAGAAATTGGCCCGGATAATATCGGCGACCACACGTCCGGCGAGATGCATCACTGTGGAAAAATGTCCCACCACCAGCCGCTGCGGCCAGAAACGCCGGGTGAAGAGAGGGATAATGATGCCGAGGACGGCGCCCAGTACCAGGTGGCCCGGTGTGGCAGTGTTGTTCAGAAGCAGCCAGAGAACCAGCAGCAGCAGGCTCAGCAGAGGGTGGGGAAGCCAAGCGGCAGATTGTCTTAGCATCAGGGTACTCCAGACGTAGAACCGGCTGTCACGATCACCCGGTTTTCCAGTACGGCGTTAACGTAGGCGTCCCGGTCATCCAGTTGCAATGCGGCTGCACGGGTATAGCCGGTCGTCGCCCCGGCACCGATCATCAACGCCGCCGAACCAAGCAGCAGTGCCGCTGTGGCGACGATTTGCAGACCGGATATCGGGGATTCGAGTTTTTGTACGCTGCCCGTGCGCCAGAAGATAGCGCTGCCCGCGCGGCTCAGCGCAACCAGGACCAGCAGTCCGCTCGTCAACACTATGGCGAATACCCAGACCGCCATGGGATGGGTGGCGGCACTCTGAAGCAGGTAGATTTTTGCGGCGAAACCTGCCAGCGGCGGCAGGCCGGCGACACCGACGGCACCGATAAAAAAGAGACACCCAAGCAGCACCGATCTGTAAACTGGCTGTTCCAGGGTTAGGGAAGCAAGCGCGTCTCCACGCTCCTTCGCGATGAGATCCGCAAGCAGAAAAAGACCACCACCCACCAGGGTACTGTTGAATGCATAGTAAAGTGCCGAAGAGGTGGCGTCCGGGGACCCAAGGCCCAGCGTCAGGATCAGCGTGCCTGCGGAAAGTACCACCAGGTGGGCCAGCAGGCGCCGCAGTTCACGGCTGGCAAGCACGCCAAGGGTGGCAACCACCACCGTTAACAGACCCAGGGGCAGCAACCAGGGGGTGAGCAGCGATGCCACCGGTCCCGCTTCAGGCCCGAAAACCAGTCCCTGCATCCGCAATATGGCGTAAACGCCGACCTTCGTCATGATGGCGAAGAGTGCGGCCGCTGGCGCTGAGGCCGATGCGTAGGCCGGTGGCAGCCAGAACCCGACGGGCACCAGCGCTGCCTTGAGGGAGAATACCAGGAGCAGCAGCAATCCACCGGCTTTCAAGAGCAGTTTTTGTTCTGTTCCGGTTGCAGCAACTTTTACCGCAAGGTCGGCGAGGTTGAGGGTACCCGTGGCGGCATAGATCGCGCCTATGGCTATCAGGAAGATTGCCGAACCGGCAAGGTTCAGGACCACCAGGTGCAGGGCCGCGCGTACCCTGGCCCTGCCACCGCCGTGGAACTGCAGGGCGTAAGAGGCAATCAGCAGGATTTCGAAAAAGACGAAGAGATTGAACAGGTCGCCGGTGAGAAATGCACCGTTGATTCCCAGCAACTGCATCTGAAACAGCAGGTGAAAACGGCGTCCGATCCGGTCGTCGCCGGCAATGGAGTAGAACAGGCTGGCCAGACCGAGAATGGATGCCAGGCAGAGCATCAGGGCGCTCAGCCGGTCGAGCACCAGAACGATGCCGTAGGGCGTCGGCCAATTGCCGCTGTGATAGACCAGGATCTCACCGGTGGCCGCATGCTGGAGGAGCAGCAGGGAAACGGGAAGAAGCGCAATGGCGGCGGCAACGCTGATAACCCGGTCCGTGCCCCTGCCCCGCTGTCCGATCAGCAGCATTATACCCCCGGCGACGAGGGGGATCAGCACGGGCAAGAGCAGCAGATGGTTCATTATTCACCACCCCCGTCCACCCGGTCGTCACCCAGATCCCGAAAGGCTCGCAACGCAAGCACGACCAGGAAGGCGGTCATGCCGAATCCGATGACGATAGCGGTGAGAACCAGGGCCTGCGGCAGCGGGTCCGGCAGGTTTTTCAGACCATGTTCGACCAGTGGTGCACTGTTGCGGGTGAGTCCGCCGCTTGCAAACAGAAAGATATTGACGGCATAACCAAGCAGTGAAAGGCCCAGCACCACAGGAAAGGTACGGCCGCGCAGCAGCAGGTAAACAGCGCTGGCCGTCATGGTTCCGATCAGGATGGACAGGGTCAGCTCCATCAGGTCTCCCTCTCCCGCCGGCCCAGGCCGCCTATACCCGAAAGGATCAACAACACCGTACCCACAACGGCGAGATAGACACCCAGATCGAACAACATGGCACTGGCCAGCTCGAACTTACCCACGACGGGCAAGGTCACGTAAGTAAAGGTTGTCGTGAGAAAGGGAAATCCAAACAGCCAGCTTCCAAGACCGGTGAGCACGGCAATCAACACTCCCGCACCGATCACTCCCAGATAATTCCAGGGCAGTCGGGGCCGGGTGTCATCGCTGCCTTCCGCAATGTACTGCAGTATCAGGGCGACGCCGGTTACCAGGCCGGCGACGAACCCCCCACCGGGTTCGTTGTGGCCGCGCAGATAAAGAAACACCGAAACAAGCAGGGCAATGGGGAGCAGGAGCTTGGAAACGGTGACCAGCAATACGGGATGGGGATCTCCTGCCCAGGCGCCGCCGCGCCAGTCCCGCCGGGGCCCCTTCAGCACCAGACCCTGGATCATGGCAAAGATACCCACAGCGGCAATACCCAGCACCGTGATCTCCCCCAGGGTGTCGAAGCCCCGGAAATCAACGAGTATCACGTTCACCACGTTGGTGCCGCCGCCTCCCGGTTTGCTCTGTGCCAGGTAATAGGAGGAAATACTTTCACCCTGTTGCATGAGCATGGAATAACAGAGTATCGCCACACCGATCCCTGCGGCTGTCCCCAGGAGCACATCCCTGGACACCAGTTTCGGATTGGACACCGGGGGTGTCGTTTGGGGTAGAAAGTACATTGCCAGCAGGACCAGGATCACCGTAACTATCTCGACCAGCAACTGGGTAAGCGCCAGGTCAGGCGCCGAGAAATAGGCGAACAACAGCGAGGTGATCAAGCCAACGATGCCCAGCATGATGACCGCCACGAGACGCTTGTGATGGAGTGCCGCGGTGGTGATGGAACCGGCGGCCAGCAGGAATCCTCCGACCAGGACCGGGATGCTGGCAGATGTGGCTGTGCCGCTGCCGATTACGGATTCACCCTGAAGCGCGAATGCTCCAACAGCCACGGCGCTGATCAGGAGCAAAAAGTTGTAGCGTTGCAGGCTGCGATTGTCCAACAGGCGATCTATCTTCGCCCCGAGGCTGAAGAAAAAATCCAGCATGCGCTCCACCATCAGTTTTCCGTTCAACTGAACAGGCAGCTGGTCGTGCACGCTGATCACCCACTTACGTCCTCCGTAAAGGGCGATGCCACCACCCATGGCGACCAGGCTCATGATCAGAGGCGGGGTGAAACCATGCCAGATACTCAGGCTGAACTCCGGTAAAG
>JAHEHQ010000306.1 GCA_024644505.1 Gammaproteobacteria bacterium | reverse complement strand
GGACGACCCGGCAGAATCTGAACGATACCCAGAACCGGCTGGCATCCCTGCAGGCGGACCGGGACAGAATGCGGGGTATGCAGGAGATGATGAGCCAACAGCTTGCCCAACTTGAGCAGAGATACAGCCAGCAGGCACTTGTCCTGCAGGAGACCCGGAGTGAGCGCCGTCTAACCGGCCGCCGGCTCGATTCACTGCGGGGGGAATACGATGAACTCAAGGTGAAATATGACCGGCTGGTTCGCCCCGCCCGCTCCCCCGAGGGTCGTTACCTGGTGGAGGTCCGTTTCTCGAAGGTCGGGGGGAAAACGCGCATCGAGTATTCGACGGAGGGTCAGACAGGGTTTCAAATCGTCAGCCGGGAAAGGCTCGAACAGCGACTGACACAACTGAAGAACTCGAAGCCGAACGGGCTTTACATTAAAGTCATCTTCCCGGAAGACAGCGGATTGAGTTTTGACGAGGCGTGGTCCGTTACCTCTGATTTACACGCGCGCTACGACTATTATTCACAAGAGACCACCCCATCGGCATCCCCGGATATGCCATTGAGTGAACCTGAGGAAAAAAGTCCATGATCAGATTCATCCACTGTGTCAAACGCCGCTCCGACCTGACACCCGAAGCGTTCCGCAGATACTGGAACGGTGGAGAGTTCTCCGATCTGCTCGAGCATCTGGGCCGCCTGACAGGTGCCCGCAAGGTAGAAAGGAACCTGACGCTGATCATCGATATGAACACCGAACTTATGAGGGAGCGCGGATCCAAGGAGCCTTTCGACGGCATTCTCGAAGTCTGGTTCGACAACGCGAGGGTCTTTGACGAAGAGCTCGAAGGCTCGGAACTCAACCGGCTCCTTGAACAGATGGAGATCTACCAGGAACAGTTCATCGACTTCAGCGAGTCGATGCGGTTCTTCACCGAATGGAACCCGCCGGAAGGATCCCTGGAGGAACCGGCTGCGCTCTGATTGGTTTTTATCCAATGTAGCCTGCGTAGAGCGAAGCGAAACGCGGGTTAAAAACCGCTTCGACCCGCGTTTCGCTTCGCTCTACGCAGGCTACGTTAGAAGCAGAATCACCAGTTCGGTGGGGCCGTGCATCCCGTGGGTCAGGGTCTGTTCTATATCCGCGGTCTTGGATGGACCCGAGATCAACAGCGCATTGGTGGGCATGCCCCTATTCCAGCTCTCCTTTTCCACCACATCGGCGAAAGTGGCATGGATGGACCTGGAATCCAGCACCGCGAAATGGATCGGGGGTACCAGGGACATGGATCGGGGTTCCTCCACGGTGGGCCAGAGGACGAGCGTACCGGAGGCCGCCACGCCGGCCCGGACAGAGGTCACAGATGCCTCGATCTCGAAAAAGATCTGTTCCCTGCAGAGTTCGACCTCCCGTTCGAAACCGACAAGATCCGGCAATCCCTGCTGCTCCCGTGACGCCTCCCGGAGTTCCCCGCCCAATGGCCCGCCAGGCCCGTATAGCAGATTGCCGAGCATCTTTTCACGGCAAAGCTGCCCCAACAGGCGGGGCCACCCCGTGGGGTCGACCCTGTAAACCTGGGCATGCAAAGCTTCCGCTCGGCGCTGAAACGCTCCGATCAGGTCATCCGGGCGCCGACGGGACAGGGTTGCCCCCGATCGCCCGAGACGCCCCGTATGCCCTTTACCCCTCCCGCGCAAACGGGCCAGTATCCGGTCCCGGGCCTCACTCATGCTCCAACCCCCGATCGCGACAGATCACATGCAGGCTTTTTCCGGCCGGCACGGGTAGGGTCCTGCTCCTCGTCCAGGGCCCGAACAGGCGGGTCAAGACCGAAGGCATACCCGCGGCGAGGGACAACGCCCCTCGATAGATTCGCGGTCTCGTGCACATCATTTGCCAGAACCGCCACACCAGGGCCTCCCGGAAACGCCTGCGGCTCCCCGAGCCGGCGATCCCTTCCGAACCTTTTCGGACACCCTCGGCACGCAGTCGGTTGAGCAACTCGGGTATGGGGATGCCGACCGGACAAACCTCGCTGCAGGCACCGCAAAGTGTGGATGCCGTCGGGAGCGCGCCCAGCCTGTCGAGACCTGCAATCTGCGGCTCCAGCAGGGCACCGATGGGACCCGGAATGGTGCCGGGATAGGCGTGACCGCCCAGCCTCGAATAGACGGGACAGTGATTCATGCAGGCGCCGCAACGGATGCAGCGCAGGGTGGCGTCCAGCTCCCGGTCCCGATAGATCCCGGATCGGCCGTTGTCCAGCAACACCAGGTGTACCTCCCCCGGTCCGTCCTTCTCGCCCCGACGCCGCGGAGAACTAATCATATTGAAGTAGGTGGTGATGGACTGACCGGTGGCGGATCGCACCAGGATATTCAGCAGCGGGGGAATGTCCGAGAGTTTCTCGACCACCTTTTCGATGCCCATAACGGCAATGTGAACCTTGGGCAGCGTCGTGCAGAGGCGGCCGTTCCCTTCGTTTTCCACCAGGCACAGAGTCCCGGTCTCGGCCACAGCAAAATTGACGCCTGTCAATCCCACCGAGGCTTCGAAAAACTTTCGGCGCAACATCCGCCTGGCATCCCCCGTCAGCGCCTCGATCTCCTCGGTATAGGAAACATCCGGAAATTTTTCCTTGAAGAGCTTCGCCACCTGTACCCTGTCCTTGTGGATCGCGGGGGCAATGATGTGGGAGGGTCTCTCGCCGGCAAGCTGCACGATGAACTCACCGAGATCCGACTCAAGGCAGTCGATACCCCGGGACGCCAGATAGTCGTTGAGACCCATCTCCTCGGACACCATGGATTTGCCCTTGATCAGCTGCCGGGCATCATGGCCGCGCATGATTTCGAACACCGTCCTGTTCGCATCATCCGCCGTCTCGGCCCAATGCACCCGAATGCCGTTGCTTGCGCAGTTTGTTTCAAGCTGCTGCAGCAGATCGGGAAGCCGGGATATGCTGTCTGCCCGAATTCGAGTGGCGGCCCGTCGCAGTTCGTCCCAGGCTTCAGGATCCGGAAAGGCCGAGCGGCGCTTGGCCATCAACAGATCCATCCTGGCACGAAAAGTCCTGCGGATGCGGGGGTCCCCAACGGCCTCACTGACACCTTTCCTGAACTCAGCGTCCTGATGCATCCGCTGTATACTCCGTTAGGAAACCAATAATCTGTTTAAGACTCGGCTCATCCCCTGATCAAGGGGGTGAATGACCATTGTAGGGCCGAATTCATTCGGCCAACAGCCGGTTGGCTCGGATCCATATCGGTCGAATGAATTCGACCCTACAAAGATGGAGTAGATCTTAATAAAAAATGCTAGTTTATCCCGTTAATCAAGGGAAGATCCCGAGACATGATACTGATGTGGTAACAACGATACATTGAAAAGCCAGGTGACTCATGAACGAATTTGCCAACAAGATGAAGCTCAAGGAGATGGCGGAAGAGGATATCTACTTCGCCAAACGGGATCGGGAACTGATAGAGGCGCTGCGGCAGAAACGTCTCAAGGAGCATGTACAGTGTCCTTCCGAAGACAACAGGGACCGGGCAAAGGCCTACGAGAAAAAGTTCAAGAAGATAACCCGAAAGCACCGCGACGACCCCGAATCCATGATCGAGGCCTACAGGAAACTGATCAGGAAGATTCGCAGGAAGTGTGCCTCGCTGAAGGGCTAGTGGGCCGCGCGGATCTGAATCTGATAGCCACGCCCTCAAAAATGATTCGCAAGCGCAGAAAACGCACTGCGCTGACTGCTTACCGCTGACTCCTTACTGCTTACTGCTTACTGCTTACTGCTTACTGCTGACTCCTTACCGCTGACCGCTGACCGCTGACCGCCGCCATCTCAACGCCTCCAGGCCACCTTGTCCCGCAGATAAAGCGGCAGGGCCTGTTCCGCGGGAACCCCCTTTCCTTCCGCGAAACCGGCGAC
>JAHEHQ010000032.1:11119-12650 GCA_024644505.1 Gammaproteobacteria bacterium | reverse complement strand
GCCTGGATCTGGGTATCCTGATCCTGCACATGGGCATGACCGCCCTGTTTCTGGCCCTGCCCCTGGTGCTGAGGGACTCCATCGGCCTGGCCAGTGCCAGCCACTGGATGATCTATCTGCCGGTATTGGTCCTGTCGGTGCTGCTGCTGGTGCCGTTCGTGGTCATTGCCGAGAACCGGCGCAGGATGAAGCAGGTGTTTCTCGTCTCCATCGGTGCCCTGGCGGTTGCCCAGCTCGGCTTCTTCTCCTTTTACCAGTCGTTCTGGGGCCTGGTCATCTCCCTGCTGATCTATTTCACGGCCTTCAACGTGCTGGAGGCAACGCTGCCCTCCCTGGTTGCCAAGATGGCCCCGGCGGATGCCAAGGGTACGGCCATGGGCGTCTATTCCACCTCCCAGTTTGCCGGTGCATTCATCGGCGGGCTGGCCGGGGGTTGGATGCACAACCATTTCGGGTTGCAGGGGGTGTTCCTTTTCGGGGCGGGGGCGATGATCGTCTGGTTGCTGGCCGCCCTGCGGATGGCCGAACCCAACTATCTCAAGAGTCACCTGATCAAGGTGGGCCCCCTGGATGCGGAGCGTGCCCGGGAACTGCAGGAACGGCTGCTGGGCATCGAGGGGGTCGGAGACGCGGTGCTGGTGGCGGGGGACGACGTGGCCTATCTGAAGATCGACTCGAAGCGTGTCGACATGTCCGTTCTGGATGAATTTTCCGTCAGTCACAGGTAAAATTACCTGTTTTTAAAATTCAAACCGATGCCAGGGAAGACGCGGCATAAAACAGCAAAGGAGGAGAGATGGCCAGAGGTGTAAACAAGGTAATTCTTATCGGCAATCTGGGGCAGGACCCGGAGGTGCGGTATACGCCGAACAATATCGCGGTGGCGAACGTCACCATTGCCACGTCGGAGAGCTGGAAGGACAAGTCTACCGGCGAGAACCAGGAGAAGACCGAGTGGCACCGGGTGGTCTTTTTCAGGCGTCTGGCGGAGATCGCCGGCGAGTACCTCAAGAAAGGCTCCAAGGTCTACATCGAAGGCAAGCTGCAGACCCGCAAGTGGCAGGACCAGAGCGGCAACGATCGCTACACCACCGAGATCGTCGCCAACGAGATGCAGATGCTCGACAGCAGAAGCGGCGGAACGGCGAACTATGGGCAGGATCGCGGTGCGGGATCGGGTTCACAGCCCTCCCAGGGCGGAGGCCAGCCTCAGCCACCACAGAGCCAGGATTTCGACGACGATATTCCCTTCTAGGAGCCTGTCCGAGAATAGGAGCTGTAGCGAGGGAAAGACATTTTGAGGCCAGTTTTCCGATCATTTGAGGCGAATAGTGAGTCCTATTTAACGAGAATGATCGGAAAATTGGACCAAAAGGGCTTTTCCGCAGTAGGTTCTCTATTCTCGGGCAGGCTCCTAGACAGTTATTCAAGGCAAAAAAAAGCCCGGTAGGGCCCGGGCGAAGGGGAGACGGTTCCCAGACCGCAAGTCTGCGGAGGGGTCAGGTCATGTAGCTCCTAGCCTCTTCTCCAG
>JAHEHQ010000032.1:0-11109 GCA_024644505.1 Gammaproteobacteria bacterium | reverse complement strand
CAGCCTCAGCCACCACAGAGCCAGGATTTCGACGACGATATTCCCTTCTAGGACGCGCAGGAGCCATGCGGGTATTCCTCGGTGGCGGGAAAATCCCGCAATAATAAAAGGGCCACGCAGTCAAGATGGGTAATATTCCGCTAGCGCAGGTATTTCTGAACGACGAGATCCGCCAGGCTGTCGCCGGGGTGATCGAGTCGGGGCAATACATCCTCGGCAGGGAGTGCCGCGCCTTCGAAGAGGAACTCTCCGCCTATACCGGCACCCGCCACACGGTGCTGTCGTCTTCCTGGACCGCCTCCATGCTGTTGCTGCTCCAGTCCATGGAACTCAAGCCCGGCGACGAGGTGATCGTACCCTCCCACACCGCGTTTCCCACGGTGGAGCCGATTATCCACGCGGGGGCCAAACCGGTTTTCGTCGATGTGGACGAGACCTACTGTCTGGATCCCCGGCTGCTCGAGGCGGCCGTCGGCCCCCGTACCATTGGCATCATGCCCGTGCACCTCTACGGCCAGCCCGCCGATCTGGATGGGATACAGGCGGTGGCACAGCGCCACGGCCTGTGGGTGATCGAGGATTGCGCCCAGGCCCAGGGTGCCGCTCATCGGGGCCGCAAGGTGGGTTCCGTCGGGCTGGCGGGCGGTTTCTCTTTCTACCCTTCCAAGAATCTCACCGTGCTGGGCGACGGCGGCTGTATCTGTACCGACGACGACGGACTGGCCGAGGCGGTGCGCATGCTGCGCAACCACGGACGCAAGAGCAAGTTCACCCACGAGAAGGTGGGCTACAATCTGCGCTTCAACGAGATACAGGCGGCGGCCGGACGCGTGGCGCTGCGCTACCTGGATGAACTCAATGCACACCGCCGGGAGGTGGCCGCCCGTTACAGAGCCAGACTGCAGGGCCTGGTGGATCTTCCCGTGGAGCGTCCCTGGGCGGAACCGGTCTACCATATGCACGTGATCCGCACGCCGCGGCGGGATGCCCTTGCCGATCACCTGAAGGCCCAGGGCATCGCAAGCGGCATCCATTACCCGGTGGCCAACCATCAGCAGCCGGCGATTACCGCGCTCTACCCGGACCTCCCCGCACTGCCCAACACCGAGGCCTGGGTGGATCAGATTCTTTCCCTCCCCATTCACGGCCAGATGGCACTGGAGGATGTGGACAGGGTGTGTGACGCCATCGAGTCCTTCCTGGGTTGAGAGACGACAAGATGACAGCCAAGCCTGAACTGAGCATCGTGGTGCCCTGCCACAACGAAGAGGGCAACCTGCAGCCCCTGCTGGACGCCATTCGCACCGCGCTGGAACCCACGCAGACCGCCTACGAAGTAATCATTACAGACGACCGCAGCACCGACGGTTCCTGGGAGGCGCTGAAAAGGCTGGCGGCAAGCCGCCCCGAGCTCAGGGCGCAGCGCATGGCGGAGAACCGGGGCGAGTCGGCGGCCAGCTGGGCGGGCATGCAGATCGCAAGGGGCGGTTTCATCGTCACCATGGACGCCGACATGCAGAACGACCCCGCCGATCTGCCGGCGTTTCTCGACGGGCTGAAGCGGGCCGACTGCGTTTGCGGTACCCGGGTCGCCTCCCGGGGCGAGGGGGATCACATCATCCGCATCCTCTCATCGCGCATTGCAAACTGGGTGCGCAACGCGATGTCCGGTGAACAGATCAGCGACGCCGGCTGCACCTACCGGGCCTTTCGCAGCGAGTGCATCGCCAACCTGAAATTCTTCAAAGGCATGCACCGGTTTCTGCCCACGCTGTTCAAGATCGAAGGCTTCAGCGTGATCGAGATCCCGGTCGCCAACAATCCACGGCTTTACGGCAGTGCCCATTACGGTGTCTGGAACCGGCTGTTCGCCTCTTTTTATGACCTGCTGGCGGTGCGCTGGATGAAATCCAGGATGATCCAATACCGGATCGAGGAAGATACCGGCAAGCCGCCGGCTGACTCCTGACTGCTGACTGCTAACTCCAAACTGGACATCGAAATGATAAAGGTTGCATTGGTCGGCTGCGGCCGGATCGCGAAACGCCATTCCGAACTGCTGGGTGACAACCAGATAGCGGGCATGTGCCTGGTGGCGGCCTGCGACCTGGAGGAGGAGAAGGCGCGGGCCATCGGGGAGCGGTTCGGCGTGCCCTTTTTCACCGACATGGACCGGATGATGGAGGAGGTGCCGATAGATCTGGTGGTGGTGCTCACACCCACCGGTGCCCATGCCGGGCACGTGATACAACTGGCCAGGTTTCAGAAGGATATCCTCGTCGAAAAGCCCATGGCGCTCACCCTGGAGGATGCCGATGCCATGATCCAGGCCTGCGACCAGAACGGCTGCCGGTTGTTCGTGGTCAAACAGAATCGCTTCAACGTGCCGGTGGTGAAGCTGCGCGAAGCGGTCGAGGCGGGCCGGTTCGGCAAATTTGTCCTGGGAACCGTCAGGGTTCGCTGGTGCCGCCACCAGCAATACTATGATCAGGATCCCTGGCGCGGCACCTGGGCCATGGACGGCGGCGTGCTGACCAATCAGGCCAGCCATCACGTGGACATGCTGCAGTGGATGATCGGGGACGTTGAGAGCGTCTTCGCCAAGGCCACCACGGCACTGGCAAGGATCGAGGCCGAGGACACTATCATCGTGACGCTGAAGTTCAGCAATGGGGCGCTGGGCGTCATCGAAGCCACCACCGCGGCCAGGCCGATCAACCTGGAGGGCTCCATCTCGGTCCTGGGCGAGGCGGGCACCGTGGTGATCGGGGGGTTTGCGGTCAATCAGATGCAGACCTGGGCCTTCGAGGAGAAACTGCCGGGTGACGACCAGGTGCTCGAGGAGTACTCCGTCAACCCGCCTAACGTCTACGGGTTCGGGCACCAGGCCTACTACGAGCACGTGGTGGACTGCATGGACAACGAGAAACAGCACCTGGTGGACGGCCTGGAGGCGCGCAAGAGCCTGGAGCTGATCAATGCCATCTACGAATCGGTGGAAACCGGGCGGGAGGTGTTTCTGCGTTTCCTGCCCAGGAAATGCCCCCTCGGACGCCCCGTCGCCTGAGGTTGGGGGTGGACAGGGGGGCGGGCTCAGGCAAGGTCCGGCGTCACCGCGTCCTGGCCACCGCCATTCTGATACTGCTGCTTGGGCTTGGGGCCTGGCTCGTCTGGCTGCTGCCTTATGAGGACCTGCCCGTCTGGGTGTCCCGTCTCGGCGAAAAGGTTGCGGAGCTGGGCTGGTGGGGGCCGCTGATATTCGGGTTTGCCACCGCCGTACTGACGGGCGTGGGCGTCCCGCGTCTGTTGATGACCGGCGTGGCGGCAGCCCTTTTCGGGGTGTTCTGGGGGTTGGTCAGCACCCTGCTGGGGACCCTCGCCGGTGCATATGCCACCTTCTCGGTCATGCGCTGGAGCGGGAGAGAGGCGGGGCTGTCCCGGTGGCCGCGTCTTGCCAGGTTCAGCGGCCTGTTCCAGGAACGGGGGCTGCTTCCGGTTCTCCTGATCCGCCAATTGCCCCTCAGCAGTTTTTTCATCAATCTCCTTCTGGGCCTGACCGCGGTGAAAAACCGGGACTTTCTGCTGGGCAGCCTGATCGGCTTCCTGCCGGAGGCGATACCGGTGGCCCTGATCGGTGCGGGCCTGGTCCGGGGCGAGCTGGGAGAGACCCTCAAGTACATTTTGATCGGCCTGGCGCTGTTCGTCTCCCTGGCTCTGATGTCCAGATGGCTGTTGAGAACCCCGGCGGGCCGTGCGGCCCGGCGGCGCATAGGAATGGAGGCCGGGCGGGACAGTGAGCAGACCTGATACCGACATGCACGGCTCCCTGTTGAGGAAGCAGTCCGGGTTTTTTCTCCTGCTGGCGGGTTATTTCGTATGTCACTGGCTGCTGCGCACCTTCACCGGCGGTGGCTTCGAAATGGACGAGGCCGAGCAGATCATCCTGGGTCAGCGGCTGCAGATGGGCTACAGCCCGGACCCGCCCCTGTACACCTGGCTGCAGATTCCCCTGCTCAGGCTATTCGGGGAGGGGGCATTTGCCCTCGCCCTGCTCAAGAACCTGATGCTTTTCGGTCTTTATGCCAGTGTCTATTTTATCGGCCGGCATTGCGGCTTTTCGCCGGAGAAGGCGGCGCTGGCCAGCCTGTCCATGCTGCTGCTGCCCGGCATCGGCTGGGAATCCCAGCGGGACCTGACCCACTCGGTACTGGTCACCCTGATGGCCGCCGTCACCCTGTGGGCGGCGATGGGCCTGCTCAGGGAAGGGGCCGGACCCGGCAGATACCTGTTGCTGGGCGCCCTGTTCGGGCTGGGCGTCCTTTCAAAATGGAACTACGCCCTGTTCGCCCTGGCGCTGGTGATCTCCCTGGCCAGCCTGCGGCCCAGAGCGGTTTTACGCCCGGCTTTTCTCCTGACCCTGCTGGTTGCCCTGGGAATCCTGGCGCCCTTTCTCTGGTGGATCTACGAAAACCCCGCCATTGCCACCGCCACCAGTTACAAGCTGGAGGCCGAGGCACTGCCTTATCTGGAGCGCCTTCTGGCGGGCGCCAAAACCCTGGTCATCGCCTACGCGGAGTTCGCCGGGTTGTTCCTGATCCTGTGGGTTGCCCTGTTTCTGCCCTGGCGGGTGGAGCGAAAGACCGGTGGCAGTGTGCGGCCGCCGGCCGTCAGCCTGCTGATCCGCCTGTTCTGGGTGGTGCTGGGGATTCTGGTGGTTTTTCTGTTCGTCAGCGGGGGCACCGTATATCGCAGCCGCTGGCTCATGCCCGTGCTTTTCTTTCTGCCGGTGCTGGTGTTCTATCGGGTCCCCGATCCGTTCTGGGTGCCGAGCCGCATAGCCCGGTACCGAAGGCTGCTCTACGGGGCGATGCTGGTGATCCCCCTGGGACTGGTCGCCCGGGTCTACCTGCTGCCCCTGACCGGCGACTACACCAAGCCCCACTTTCCCGGGCAGGCGCTGGCGGAAGCGCTGATCAAGGAAGCCGGCCGTCAGGACCTGATTGTCGCCCAGGACCATTACCTGGGCGGCAATCTGCAACCCTGGCTGGAAGGCGCCCTGGTCAGTGCGCCGCCGATAGACTTCAGGCTCCATGAGATGCGGGCGGAAGCCAATGCGCCGCTGCTGCTTATCTGGGATCGCGAAGAGTATCAGGATATGCCCGCCGCCCTGCGCGATTACGTGAACCAACGCCTGGGGGCTGACTCGGCGCCCGTCGGTGAACCCGGGGAGATCCGCGTGCCGTACCGTTTGTCTGAGAGCGAGTATTACAGGATGGGGTGGCAGTTCGTCCGTATGACGCCTTGACCAGGCGGAGCAACAACCGTAGGGCCGAATTCATTCGGCCAAACAGTATAGCGGCATCGGTCGAATGAATTCGACCCTACAACCTGCCTGAGTAACACTCCCCTACCCGGGTTTTCCGTCCACCCTGGGCTTGAACAGGATCGGCAGATAGACGAAGCAGAACACCAGGAAGCAGATCACCCAGAGACCCCCCGAAAGGTGAACCCACAGGTTGTACCGGTCAGGCATGATCAGCGGCCCGAAGACTCGCGCCAAAGCAGCAAGATTGATCAGCCCGAAGCTCCACTCCACGATGCGGACCGGTTGCAGCGGGCGGCCCGTGTGGCCCAGGGCAACCCGGCTCATCATACCCAGGGTAAGCACGCCGACGCCGCCGACGGCCAGGGCATGCCTGGCCAGGTTGGCGCCCACCAGGCCCTGGGTGGAGAGGGCCAGCATGCCGAACCCCACAATCATCCAGGCGATGCCCGTGAAAAGCACCCAGAGGATGGGGGTGCGCCAGATCTTCCCGTCATACCATCCGATGACCCGGATCAGCTGGGTGAGGGCAACTATCAGCGCAAGGGGACCGGTCAGCAGGGGCATCGGGTGGATCAGTTGTACGAGTATCAGCCCGATGAGCGAGACCACCGTGACGGTTTCCACCCAGGCCCACCGCCTTGCCTGGTAGCCCGGGATTACCGCCTGGGTGAAGAAGGGGACCACGCGTCCGGCGATGAGCAACACCAGGAACACCACCAGCAGCAGCATCATTTCCGCACCCCGGTTCGCGGTGCCGGCAATGCCCAAGGCCTGCAGGTGCACCAGCAGGTTGGCCAGCGCCATCGCCAGCAGCAGGGGTACGAAGATGCGGTTGACCTTCTGTTTTCCCTGCCACAGGGGCGGGCCGATGCCCAGGGCGACGGCGGGCAGGAATGCCAGGTCCACCAGGGCGATCACGGGTGCGGGGACGTAACCGGCAGCCAGGGGCAGCAGCCTGCCCGCCACCCAGAGCAGGGCAAGCCAGGCCAACGGCCTGCCGCTGGGTGTTTTGACACCGGTCCAGTTTCTAACCGCCGTCAGCAGGAATCCAGCGATGACGGCCGCGGCGTAGCCGAACAGCATCTCGTGGCTGTGCCAGCCGATGATCCCGTAGTACGCCGACAGGTCCATGCCGCCCGACCAGGCCCCCAGCCAGACCAGGATAAGCACGACAGCGGACAGTCCGGCCGCGCTGAAAAAGGGTCGGAACCCCAGGGCCAGCAGCGTGGGACCGTCGGGTGTGATCTCGGGCTTTGGGGGTTCGGAGTGAATCTTCAACATAATCGCGGGGAGTGGGACCTGTTAAACGGCACGCCAAGCATACCCGTTGCCTGTCCGGGCGCTTTGACAAGTGTCAAATAAAAATAAAGGGTGGGCCGTTTGCTCCTCGCATCCCCGGCATGTAGATGCGAATTCATTCGCACATGGCCGAATGAATTCGGCCCTACAGCGTAGATCCGACCCAGGGGTTTGAGGAGGAGTAAACCGCCTATCCCCTTTAAAAAAAATGCGGGCCGAAGCCCGCATTTTCCCGGGGCGCTTTTCAGCCCCCCATACTGCATAAGATCAGGCGATCTTACTTGGCTTCGGCTGCCGGAGCTGCCGGGGCCACTGCGCCAGGATAGCCATAGGGCGCTGCGAAGGGAGCGCCGTAGCCATAGGGAGCGCCATAACCATAGGGAGCGCCATAACCGTATGGGCCACCACCATAGTAGCCGCCATAGGGATAGCCATAACCATAGCCACGGCCATAGCCACGGCCATAGCCGGAACCGCGTCCGCCGCCGCTCATGTTGAAGTTCATGTCACCAAACATGTCGCCCCAACCGTCGCCCAGCCAGTCATTGTATCCGCTGCCATAGCCGGGTCCACCCCAACCGGGTCCACCCCACCAAGCGGAAGCAGTTGCGGATGCACCAACAAGAGCGGCAACCGCTGCAACTTTAACGATAGTTTTCATAGGAAATCTCCTGTATGAGCCATAGGTTTCGTTTTATCCGAGAGCGCTCTAACAGCCTGTCGCTATCTGATAGGGAGCAAGTATATAAGCAAATACTAAAAAAGACAAACTAATATTTAGCCTTTAATTGCTCCAAGTCAATCCGGCTTTTCAGCGCCCGAACAAATGGGGGACCACGTCCTCGAAGGTGGAGGCAAAATGGACCTTGATGCCTTTCCGGATGTGGTCGGGTACTTCTTCGTACTCCCCCCGGTTGTCTACGGGCAGTATCAGTTCCCGAATGCCTGCCCTGCGGGCCGCGATCATTTTTTCCCTGACACCTCCAATGGGAAAGACCTGTCCCGTCAGCGTCAGCTCCCCGGTCATGGCGATCTTTCTAACCGGGCGGTTCCTTGCCAGGGAGAGCAGCGCCGAGGCCATGGTGATGCCCGCGCTGGGTCCATCCTTGGGGGTGGCGCCCGCCGGCACGTGCAGGTGTATAAAGCTTTTTTCGAAAAAACCGGGATCGGCGCCGAACGCCTCCGCCTGGCTCACCAGGTAGCCGTAGGCGATCTCCGCCGACTCCTTCATCACATCCCCCAGCTGCCCGGTAAGCTTGAACCCCCGGTTGAAGCCGTGGGTCTTGACGGCCTCTATACTCAGGGTCGCGCCGCCCATGGAGGTCCAGGCCAGGCCGGTGACCACGCCGGGTCCGCCGAGCCGGCGTTCGTCGCGGAACGTCGGGCTGCCCAGGTACTGTTCGATGTCGTCATTGGTGACCGTGACAGGGGTCTTTACCCCCTCCAGTATTTTTACCACCGCCTTGCGCACGATCCTGCCCAGCTGTTTTTCCAGCCGCCGTACCCCCGCGTCGCGGGCATAACCCTCGATGATGGTGCGTAGCGTCGGGGAATTGATCTTCACCTGGTTGCGCTTCAGGCCGGCCCTTTTCAGCTGGCGCGGCAGCAGATAGCGCCTGGCGATCTGCAGCTTCTCGCTGGCGATGTAGCCGGGCAGGGAGATCATCTCCATCCGGTCCAGCAGCGGGGCGGGGATGGTGTCCAGCTGGTTGGCGGTGCAGACAAACAGCACTTTCGAGAGATCGAACCGCAGGTCCAGGTAGTGGTCCAGAAAATCGCTGTTCTGCTCCGGGTCCAGGGCCTCAAGGAGCGCGGAGGCGGGATCGCCGTGAAACGAGGCGCCAATCTTGTCGATTTCGTCGAGCATGATCAGGGGGTTCTCGGTGCCCGCATCTTTCATCGCCTGGACGAACTTGCCGGGCATGGCGCCGATGTAGGTCCTGCGATGCCCCTTGATCTCCGCCTCGTCGCGCATGCCGCCCAGGGAGAAGCGGTAGAACTTGCGACCCATGGCATCGGCGATGGACTTGCCGATGGAGGTCTTGCCCACACCGGGCGGTCCCACCAGCAGCAGAATGGAGCCGCTGACCTCGCCCTTCATGATGCCGACGGCGAGAAACTCCAGGATCCGGTCCTTGACGTCTTGCAGACCGTAGTGAAACTGGTCCAGGGCATTGCGTGCGTAGGTCAGGTCCAGCTTGTCCTCGGAGTGCACGCCCCAGGGGAGCAGGGTAATCCAGTCTATATAGTTGCGGGTGAGGGCGTACTCCGGAGAGCCCTTTTCCAGGACGGAGAGCTTGTTCATCTCCTCGTCGAGGCGCTGCTGAGCCTGTTCGGGGAGGGTGAGCTTTTCAAGGCGTTCCTGAAACTTTTCCAGTTCGGCGGTCTTGTCATCCTTTTCGATGCCCAGCTCCTTCTGGATCACCTTGAGCTGCTCGCGCAGAAAGAACTCCCGCTGCTGGGTCTCCATCTTCTGCTCAACGGATGTGCGGATCTCGTGCTGCGCCTTGGCCATCTCCAATTCGTTTTTGAGCAGCACCAGCACCCGCTCCATCCGGGGCAGCAGTTCCAGGGTGCCCAGTATCTCCTGCAGTTGCTTTTTGTTGGCGCTGGTTAGGCTGGCGGCGAAATCGGCCAGGTGGGAGGGATCGTCCGGCCCCATCCTGTCCAGGAACATCCTGAGTTCCTCTCCGTATAGAGGGTTCAGGGGGACAAGTTCCTTGATGGTGTTGATGATGGCCAGGGCGTAAGCCTTGATGTCACCCTTGGCGGCACCGATGGCTTCATGGTGATGAGTCACCCGGGCGCGAAACGGCGCCTCCTCATCCAGCACCTTGTCGATGCTGAATCGGGCCAGGCACTCCACCAGCACCTGCAGCCCCGCATCCACCTTCTGCACCCGGTGTATCCGGCAGGCGGTGCCCACCTTGCTGAAGCTGGACGGTCTGGCCTCTTCCGACGTGGGAGAGTCAGCCAGGACTATGCCCAGGATTCCGTGCCCCGCCTCCCTGACCGCCTTCATGGTCGACGCCCAGTGACCTGCATCCATCAGCAGCGGAACCGCCTGCCCCGGAAAAAATGGCCGGCTGGCAACGGGCAGCAAATTGATGATCCCCGGCAACACCTCGCCCGGCCTTGCCGGGACGTTGTCATTGACGGGATTCGGATCTTCCTGATCGATGGTTTCGTTCATGTCATTAAACCTACCTATCTAGTATTACTGTCTTGTCCAGCTTTCTCCCTCCGGGAGAGGGCGGGCGTGGGGGCTAAGCACCACACCTCCAACCGTAGGAGCTGGCTTGCCCGAGAAATACCTAATAACCTCGATGGGGCGGGCGGTTTGCTCCTCCTACCCCAATAAAATGCTAACCTGTCCAATCCCTGCGTCACTTCCACCCTGTAGGGCCGAATTCATTCCGCCAAATGCCTCCACCCTGTTGGGCCGAATTCATTCGACCAAATGCTTCCACCCTGTAGGGCCGAATTCATTCGGCCAATTGCTTCCACCCTGCAGGGCCGAATTCATTCGGACAAATGCAGATAAAGTCACACCTACATACCCCGATATCCAGCGGCTATCAGGACCAGATAGTCTCCCCAACGATCTCATTCCTCGCGCCTGACACATATCAGGTCTAAGACTGTACTTTACAAGCCAGATTCGCAATCCGAACAAAATCACCAACCCCGAGACTCTCCGCCCGCAGTCCGGGATCAATGCCAATAGCCTTCATTCCCGGGTCATCCACATACCCCTTCAGATTGTTCCGAAGGGTCTTACGCCGCTGAGAAAATGCCTGGGCAACAATCCTCCCAAACATCTCTTCATCTTCTGCATCAAAGCGAGGTGTCCGACAGGGTACGAGACAAACAAAGGAAGAGATCACCTTGGGCGCCGGCTTGAAGGCATCAGGTGAAATATCAAAAAGCGGCGTCACCCGGCAACGTGCCTGCAGCATCACCGACAATCTGCCATAGGTCTTTGAGCCCGGCCCCGCGCCCATTCGGTCCACCACCTCCTTCTGCAGCATGAAGTGCATGTCCTGGATACACCCGGCCTGATCCAGCAGGTGAAACAGGATGGGGGTGGATATATTGTAGGGAAGGTTGCCCACCAGTCTCAGCTTCTCACCCTCACCGGTCAGGGAGCAGAAATTAAAGGTCAAGGCGTCTGCGCTGTGGATGCGCAACTCTCCGAACCCGGCACACGACTGCTGAAGAGGCTGTATGAGATCACGGTCCAGTTCAACGGCATCCATTGCACCTGCACCATGTAAGAGGCCCTTGGTGATTGCGCCCTGGCCGGGACCGATCTCCACAATCCTCTGGCCGGGTTTCGGTTGAATGCAATCGAGAATCTGCTGGATAACGGCGCGATCGACCAGGAAGTTTTGGCCGAACCTTTTCCTTGGACGGTGGGTCAAGGGGTTACCCAATTGTTGCGCTGAGTTTTCAAGGCGTTAGAAATGTTCATGTGGGAATTA